>JAYNJZ010000011.1:0-20643 GCA_038110645.1 Candidatus Pelagibacteraceae bacterium | reverse complement strand
AAAAAACTAAAAAGAAAAAAGTTTCTAAGAAAAAAAAATCTATAAAGAAAACTAAAAAGAAAAAAGTTTCTAAGAAAAAGAAATCTGTAAAAAAAACTAAAAAGAAAAAAGTTTCTAAGAAAAAAAAATCTATAAAGAAAACTAAAAAGAAAAAAGTTTCTAAGAAAAAGAAATCTGTAAAAAAAACTAAAAAGAAAAAAGTTTCTAAGAAAAAAAAATCTATAAAGAAAACTAAGAAGAAAAAAACCGAAAAAAAGCATAGTGGGGGAAAAATATTTAAAGTTTCGACCGCTTGGTCAAAAAATGCTTTGATAGACAAAAAAGGTTATGAAAAAAAATATAACGAGTCTGTAAAAAATAATGAGGCTTTTTGGTCCGAAGAAGGTAAACGGATTGATTGGATTAAGCCCTACAGTAAAATTAAGGATATTACCTACAGCAAAGAAAAAGTTGATATAAAATGGTTTTACGACGGAACACTTAATGTATCTTATAATTGTATTGATCGCCATCTCCCTCATAAAGCAAATGATACTGCAATTATATTTGAAGGAGATGAACCTAGCGTAGACGGTAAAATTACATATCAAGAGCTTAAAAATGAAGTTTGTAAGTTAGCTAACGGTTTAAAAGAAATTGGAGTTAAAAAAGGCGATAGAGTAACAATATATATGCCAATGGTACCTCAAGCTGTTTATTCTATGCTCGCATGTGCAAGAATTGGAGCTGTTCACTCTGTAGTTTTTGGTGGATTTTCAGCTGACTCTTTAGCAGGAAGAATTATTGACTGTAAATCAGAGTTTGTAATTACAGCGGATCAAGGTGTAAGAGGTGCAAAAGCTATACCACTTAAAAACACTACTGATGAGGCTTTACATAAATGTCCCGATGTTAAGAAATGTGTTGTATTGAAACATACAGGGGCTGATATTGCTATGAAAGATGAACGTGATGTTTGGTATCATGATATTACTAGTAATGCTTCTACAGACTGTGAACCAGAAGAAATGAACGCGGAAGATCCTTTATTTATTTTATATACATCTGGATCTACAGGAAAACCAAAAGGTGTGCTTCATACAAGTGGTGGTTATTTAGTTTATGCTTCAATGACACATAAATATATATTCAATTATAATGAAGGAGACATATATTGGTGTACCGCTGATGTTGGTTGGGTAACTGGGCACAGCTATATCGTTTATGGGCCTTTATCAAATGGCGCAACAACTTTGGTTTTTGAAGGTGTGCCAACATATCCAGATGCAGGTAGATTTTGGGATGTATGTGATAAACATAAGGTAAATATTTTCTATACTGCTCCAACAGCGCTAAGATCATTAATGAGAGAAGGTGATGAATTAGTAAAAAGAGCAAGTAGAAAATCTATAAAAATTTTAGGAACTGTCGGAGAACCAATTAACCCAGAAGCATGGTTATGGTACCATAAAGTTGTTGGTGACTCACGTTGTCCAATTGTTGATACTTGGTGGCAAACAGAAACTGGAGGAATTTTAATTTCTGCACAACCAGGTGCCATAGATTTGAAACCTGGATCTGCAACAAAACCCTTTTATGGTATTCAGCCAGCAATCGTTGATGAAAAAGGTAAAGAGCTTAAGGGGGCTTGTGAAGGAAGACTTTGCATGAAAGAATCTTGGCCTGGTCAAATGAGAACGGTTTATGGTGATCATCAAAGATTTATTGATACTTATTTTTCTACAGTAGATGGAATGTACTTTACAGGTGATGGATGTAGAAGAGATAAGGATGGATATTACTGGATTACAGGACGAGTTGACGATGTAATTATTGTTTCAGGTCACAATCTTGGTACTGCAGAAATTGAAAGTGCATTTGTTGCGCATCCAAAAGTTGCTGAAGCAGCGGTAGTTGGATATCCTCATGATATAAAAGGTAATGGATTATATTGTTACGTAACACTAAATGCAGGTGAAGAAGGTTCTGATGATTTAACTAAAGAGTTAAAGCAATGGGTTAGAAAAAATATTGGTCCTTTAGCAACACCAGATCTTATTCATTTCACACCAGGATTACCTAAAACAAGATCTGGTAAAATCATGAGACGTATACTTAGAAAAGTAGCTGAAAATGATTACAGTAACTTGGGAGATACATCTACTTTAGCTGACCCTACGGTTGTACAAAGCTTAGTTGATAATAGATTAAATAGATAATTAAAAATCGGAAACTATTCCTTTTTTTTCCCAGTCTCCGTAACGTGTAGGTTCTGGGCCTTCGGGCCCATTTACTTCCTTCACTTTAATAGTTTTTTTCTTAGTTCGATTCCTTGCCTCTGCTTCTGCTAAGGCTTTGTCTGCAATTTTTTTTAAGTCTTTTTTCATTTTAATTAAAGACTATAATAATAGAGTGAAAGATTTTATTCAAACAATGATAAAACCTGACTGGGATGATAACCCAAAAAAGTCAGAAATTTTATATGCAGCAAATCTTTTGGAAGTGGGGGAATTTCAATTTCTACAATTAGCTTACAAATCTTGGTTTGATGAAGAGCTACCAGAAAGATTAATTAATGGAATATTCAGAGATTACACGATCAGGAATATCATACCCAATTGGGCAAGGCATTATGCTAGAACGATTGCTCACTTAGATAAAACAAACCAACTAGACGCGCAAGACCCGAAGTATCATGTTTACGATGTTGAATTTGGTAAACCAGTTGGCAATAAAGGATTAGAAAAATTTGTATGGGTATCGCTTGGGATTACTACCTTTTTTTTATTTTCATTTTATTTGGCTATTATTACAGTAGAAGAACCTACAGACTTACTTCCACCTTACTTTGAAAAAAAAAATATTTTTCCTGAGCACTATCATCAGTTCCCAAAACCAATTAAGAAGAAAGACAAATAATGATTGATATACCTCCAGAATACGAAAGTTTAGTAAATGTATTATTTTTAGTTGCTACTGCTTTTGTCACATACCATGGACTAACTTATAGAAATAAAGATGGTGAAAGTAATTGGGTGCATCTTTTATTTGGCTGTATTGCTGCTGTATATTTTTTTTTAGTATTATTTAGAGATGTTCTAAAAATAATTTCTTTTTAAAGTTTACCAGGTTTATGCATTCGCTGCTCTTCATCAGCCTCTGGTATTTTCAATACGCGTTCATTAGGAGGTAATTGTAATTGTTCATGTATATATTGCGCACGATCTCTAACTGATGACGGTTTGTTTATCATATAAATAATTTTATGACCCAGACCAGGTCCAGCAATAGCTTCATGATCAATTTCTAATGCTTTGATATAATCTTTAAGAGCTTCTTCATATTGTTCTGTTCTGTCTTTAACAATTCCTCTATTAGCATATGCTGCTGCTAATGTTCCCTTTCCAGTTAAGTCATCATCTTTCAGACTTTTCTTTAAAAATTCTATAAGTGCCGTAAGTTCTTTCGTGGCAAGTTTATAATCTTTTTTATTAATATAAACTAAAGCTCGACACATCATTGCGCCTCTGTGATTAGGATTTTTGTCTAAAGCAATATTAGCTTGCTCAATTGCTTGGTCCCATAATTTATCTTTTAGTCTTTGATCACAGACTTGCGTTTCATAATCTCCTGCCGGTCTATTCATAAATGACTGGATAAGCATCCAAACAGAAAACATAACAAATGTAGCTATACTACAAATAATGACAAATCTTTTTAAAACTCTTGGGTTCATAAATTCTAATTAGTAAAAAACATTTTGAACATATAGATAACTAAAAACAAATGATAATAAAATAGAAGTAAATCTCGCTCTTTTATTTAATTTAGTTTTTAAATCTTCATCAAGATCTTTTTTATCCAGATTATCTTTAAAAAACTTTCTCATATAAAGCTGATATAAAATTTTTTTTATAGGAAAAAATAAAGCTATTGTTAAAAGAAGTGTCCAAATTGGCTGGTGAAAGGTTTTATATAGTTCAATCATTACAACCCTAGGTATCATTTTTATATTTTTTTTAAAAATACTAAAATACCAATAAAACCCTTATATTTTTATTTGCAATGCAACAGTATTATCCCAATTACGGCTTCTTTATGGCTTAATAATCAAACTAAAATATTATAAATTCCAGCCGTTGTTGCTGATTAGTTTAATTAGCAACGTTACATGTAACAAAAAACTAAACAAAGGGGGAAACCTTGTCAGCAAAAGTAACATGGTTATTAGCTTTTGTGGTATTGTATTGGGCCTACTGTATTTATTGGGGGATCAAATCATCACAACAAGCTAAAACTGCTACCGATTACTTCGTAGCTGGTCGTAGACTAGGACTATGGGTATTCGTATTAGCAGCCACGGCAACCTCATTCTCAGGATGGACCTTTATGGGCCACCCAGGTTTGATTTACCGTGATGGTTTCCAATATGCATATGCATCTTTTTACGCAATCACAATTCCTTTTACAGGTGTGATGTTCCTAAAAAGACAATGGATATTAGGAAAACGATTTGGTTATGTGACTCCAGGTGAAATGCTTGCAGATTACTTTAAAGGTGATGGTGTAAGATATTTGACTGTGGTGATCGCATTATGTTTCTCAATTCCTTACTTAGGATTGCAGTTAGCAGCATCAGGAAAACTATTTAACGTTTTATCTGACGGTCTTGTAACTGTAACAATGGGTACATGGATCTTATCAGCAGTAGTGCTAGTTTATGTAGCATCTGGTGGTTTAAGAGCTGTGGCGTACGTTGATACACTTCAGTGTGTACTTCTTGCGTTCGGAATTGTAGCAATAGGTTTTATCGCATACGATCTAGTTGGCGGTTGGACTGCACTTAACCAAGGATTAGCAAAAGTTGCGCTAGTAAAAGGAACTAAATGGGGTGTAACTCCAGGTGACGGATACTCTGCATACTTTGCAATTCCTGGCGTAATTCAATTTACAGCAGGTTTAGGTAAAGAAACTCCTGTAGGTGGATTATGGACTGGAGTGATGGTGTTAACTTATATGTTTGCTCTTATGGGTATTCATTCTGCACCAGCATTCTCTATGTGGTCTTTCGGTAACAAAGATCCTAGACCTTTTGCACCACAACAAGTTTGGGCTTCGTCATTTGGAATTGGAGCAATCCTTTTCTTCTTTACAGCAGCTCAAGGTATGGGAGCTCACTTATTAGGAGCAGACCCTGTTGTGAATGCAGCGGGCGTGAATATTTCAAATATTCTTCCTGAATCAATTGGTAAAGGTGGTCAAGGAAATTTAGTTCCTTACTACATTAACACAATTGGTGATACCGCGCCTTGGTTTGTGGGTCTTTTAGCTGTATGTGCCTTAGCTGCGATGCAGTCTACAGGTGCAGCATACATGTCAACAGCTGGCGGTATGTTAACTAGAGACTTATACAAAAAACTAATTAACCCTAAAGCATCTCACGCAACACAAAAGTTTGTTGGTAGATGTGGGGTTGCGTTCATCGTGTTGTCAGCGTTATTAGTTGCAACATTCTCAAAAGATGCACTAGTTCTATTAGGTGGATTAGCAGTGGCTTTTGGTTTCCAAATGTGGATGCCATTAATGTCTATCTGTTATTTCCCTTGGTTTACAAGACAAGGTGTAACTGCGGGTATGGCAGCTGGTATCGTTGCGGTGATGTTGACTGAGAGTATTGGTCAAAAACTATTCGGTGCGGCACTACCTTGGGGAAGATGGCCTCTAACAATGCACTCAGCATTCTGGGGTATGTTCTTTAACTTAGGTATCGCAACTATAGTTTCGTCAATGACTCAAAATGCAAGCGATAGAGCACACAGACAAAAATATCATGACTTCTTGCAACAGCATGCTGGTTTACCAGCTTCTAAGCAAGGTCTAAAGCCAGTTGCTTGGGCAATTACTTTAGCTTGGTTATTCTTCGGAATTGGACCAGGAGCTGTAATTGGAAATGATATCTTTGGTGCACCAAATGACTATGCTTCATGGACATTTGGAATTCCATCTATCTGGGCATGGCAAATTCTATTCTGGGCACTAGGAGTTGGAATGATGTGGTTCCTAGCGTACAAGATGGAAATGTCTACTATTCCAGATAAGGAAATCGTTGCATTAACAGACGATATCGGAGACACACAAAGAGCGTAAGCTTTTTGATAATTATTAAGAAAAGGGCGGATTTTTATCCGCCCTTTTTTTTTGTCTTTTAAAATATAAAGACTATAAAAAACTATAACTCAAAATGAAAAATGAAATCAAAATATCACCCTCTATCTTATCAGCTGACTTTAGTATTTTAGGAAATGAAATAAAAAAATTAGAAGATGGTGGAGCAGATATGATACACATTGATGTCATGGATGGTCATTTCGTACCAAATTTAACATTTGGTCCACCAGTCATTGAGAAAATTCGTAAATGCACTAATTTACCATTTGATGTCCATTTAATGATTTCTCCAGTAGAAAAATACATTAAAGATTATGCTTCAGCTGGAGCTGACATTATTACTATTCATCCTGAGGCGACTGACGATCTTAATAGAACAATTGAAGAGATTAAATCATATTCTAAAAAAGTAGGGGTATCTTTAAATCCAAAAACACCCGCAAAAATAATTGAGGATTTATTAAATAAAATCGATTTAATTTTAATTATGAGTGTTAATCCTGGGTTTGCTGGTCAAAAATTTATGCCAGAAGTATTAGATAAGGTCAAATTTTTAAGAAGTAAAATCGATAAAGAAAAGCTGGATATAGATATAGAAATAGATGGAGGAATAGATTTTAAAACAGCACCATTAGCAATTCAAGCAGGGGCAAATATTCTAGTATCTGGTACAACTATTTTTAAAGGCACAAATAGTATTTCAGAAAATATTAAAAATTTAAGAAAGAAATAAATGAACCTAAGTTTCATTAGGTTATTCATCTACTCGCTTGGGAATCTTTTTTTAGAAAAAATTAGAAAAATATATTTTACCACTAAATATTATAACAATAGCTTAAAAGTAACTCCTCCCTCTAGAAGTTATGACATGAATAACGTTCCTTTACTTTTAGAGCTTGAAGATAAAAATAATAAAAGAATTGAATTAATAAATAGATTTCAAAAAAATGTTTGGAAATTAGAAAATATTGGTGGAAAAAATCTCTCTGAATTGCATAAATTTACTTGGCTATCTCAATTAGATATTAAAAATCAAAAAAAAATTGCAAAAGATATTATTGTTGAATGGTTAATTAAAAATAACACTTATAATGAAAAAAATTGGCATCACGTAATTACAGCCAATAGATTGATTTTTTGGATATGTTGTTCTCATTTCACAATAAGAAATGATGATATGGTATTTAGAGCTAAAATTACTAATAATATTGTAAAACAGGCATTACATCTAAATAAAAATCTTACTTTTATACATAACAAACTTGATAAAATTTTAGTTCTTGCTTCATTGGTTTTGGTCAGCGTGACTTTTGAAGGTAATCAAAAATTATTTCAAAATACAATAAAAAATTTATCAAATGAAATCAAAAATATAATAGATAAAAATGGTTTTGTAGAAAGCAAAAATCCCGAGGATCAATTTTGGTTACTTCACCATTTAATTCTTACTAGAGAATTTTTAATTTTTTCTCAAAATACTGTCCCAGAATTTTTAGATCAAAATATTCAAAAAATAGGAGATAATTATAAAGGTCTATTATTGTCTAATAATCATTTACCACTATTTAATGGGGCGAAAAACCGAGATACTTTAGAATTTAATAAGTTCTTGAAAGCTAAAAATTATAAATTTGAAAAAAAAAATAAAAGTCATGCATATTTGATTTCAAAAATAAAAAAATTTGAAATTGCATTAGATGCAAATAACCCTCCTACTGACCTTAATTCTCAAAATTACCAAGCGGGATGCTTATCTTTTGAATTTATTTATAATGGAAAGAAAGTAATATCAAATTGTGGATCGGCACATAATTTTAAGGGTGACTTACCATATTTAAGCCAAACTACTGCAGCTCATTCTACTTTAACTATTAATGATACATCTTCATGTCTATTTCAAAAAAATAAACTTATTCGTTCCTTTTATGGAAACTCTTTATTACAAAAATTAAAGGTTTATAAAAAAGATCTTAATACAGATAAAGATACCATATCTATTATTTCTGGACATAATGGATATCAGAAAAAATATAATACATTACATGAGAGAAAAATAGTTATTCAAGAAAACGAAGGTAAGTTAACAGGAGATGAATTATTAATAGTTGCAAAAAAAGATTTGGCTTTTTTAAATTTTTCTTTACGATTTCATATTACGCCAGAAAGTAAACTTATACAGACCCAGGGGGGTGATATATTGCTCAGTGTAGACAACCAAGGTTGGAGATTTAAATGTTCTCACCCTGTCAAAATAGAAGACAGCCTTTATTTTGCACACTATGATAAAATTTTGGAATCAAAATGTGTTTTAGTTGAAGGAGTTTTAAAAGATAAAGTAAATAACATTAACTGGACTTTGGAAAAAGCCAATTAATAGAATATAAAATATGAAAAATGAATAAAATTTCAAAAGCTTTGATCTCAGTATCGGATAAAACAAATCTAGAGGCTTTATTAACTATTTTAAAAAAATATAATATTGAAATTATTAGCACCGGTGGGACATTTAAATTTATCAAAGATAAAGGTTTTGATTGTATCGAAATATCCGAATACACAGGTTCTCCCGAAATCCTTGATGGAAGAGTAAAAACTTTGCATCCAAAGGTTCATGGTGGACTTTTAGCAGATACTGACAAAAAAAGTCATCAAATACAAATGACAGAAAATAAAATTGGTCAGATTAATCTTGTGGTCGTCAATTTATATCCTTTTGAAAATAAATTATTAGAAGGAAATTCTTCCTTTGATGATATGATAGAAAATATAGATATAGGTGGCCCTTCTATGCTTCGATCATCTTCCAAAAATTTCAAACATGTAACAGTATTACCATCTCCTAAATATTATGAAGAATTCATAAATGAAGTAAAACAAAATAATGGTGCAACAACTTTAGAATTTAGAAAAAGAATGTCTTCAATTACATTTAGTGAAACCGCTTATTACGACAGTTTAATAGCTAACTGGATGTCAGAACAAAATAATATTAAATTTTTAGATAAAAAAACGATCCCGGGTAAAATGATACAAAAACTGAGATATGGAGAAAACCCTCACCAGGAAAGCAGTGTATTTGAAATCATCAATAATAAAAAAGGTTTTTCAAATCTAAACCAAATTCAAGGGAAGGAGCTCAGCCATAATAATTATTTAGATTCATTTAACGCTTATTCATTAGTCAACGATTTTAATCAAAATGATAAAGTTTGTGCAATTATTAAACATAACAATCCATGTGGTTGTGCTTTAAGTCATGATTCCATGTTGGCTTATCAACATGCGCTTGCTGGGGATCCTGTAAGTGCATTTGGGGGTGTTGTTGCATTTAATTATAATATCGATGAGCACATAGCTAATGAAATTATCAAAACTTTTTACGAGGTTATTCTAACACCCAAAGCTGATGATAAAGCAAAAAAAATATTATTTTCAAAGAAAAACCTTAGAGTTCTTGAATATGAACCTGTAGAAAAAGAAACATCATTATCTGTAACCGTTATGCAAAAAACTTTTCTTTTACAAGATGAAAATCTTTCTTCTCTAACAAAAGATGATTTAAAAATTGTTACGAAATCAAAACCATCTGAAAAAGAAATAGAAAATCTTTTATTTGCTAATCAAGTTTGTAAACATGTTAAATCCAATGCTATTGTAATAACGAAAGACAACAAAACGCTTGGTGTAGGGGCTGGGCAAACTAGCAGAGTGGGTTCTACAGAGATTGCTTGCAGAAATGCATTAAAATTTTTTCCAAGTGAAATAAAAGGCTCATCTGCCGCTTCAGATGCTTTTTTTCCTTTTGCCGATGGACTAGAAAATTTAATTCAAGCTGGTGTTACATCTATCATTCAACCAGGTGGGTCTATACGTGATCAAGAAGTTATTGATGCCGCAGATAAAGCGGGTGTTTCAATGGTGTTTACTGGGGTAAGAAATTTTAAACACTAATTTCATCAATTTTAGCAGCTAAAACAAAATCACTTTCTGCCAAACCATTTATGGCATGCGTAAAAATTATAATATTAGCATAACCCCAACCAAACTTTAAATCTGGATGATGATTTTCATTTTCTGCAATCTGTGAAACTTTATTAACAAAATTTAAACTTTTCTCAAAATTTTCAAACTTATAATCTTTTGATAAATAAAAATAACCCTTCTCATTTTTTTTTACATCCCATTTGTCTATTTTTGATTTAAAATTTTGAATTTGGTCCTCTGTAAAAGCAGGAATATCGCCAGAACAAGGAACACATTTTTTTTTAGATAAATCATTCATGAAATAAATTATTTTCCATTTTAAATTTTTTTGGAGCGGGTGAAGGGAATTGAACCCACGACCTAAACGTTGGCAACGTTTCGCTCTACCACTGAGCTACACCCGCTTTTTATAATTTTTTTAAGTTATTATTTATGTTAAGATTTTTCAATAATAAAATAATGAAAAAAAAGTTTACCAAAAAAGAATTGCCCAGTGAATTACCGGTTTTTCCTCTTAGTAATGCAATTTTTTTTCCAAACACGCTATTACCTTTAAATATTTTTGAGCCTAGATACAAACAAATGACTGAGCATGCTATAGAAAATGATAACATGATAGGTATGGTTCAATCAGTTCAAAATAAAGATTCAAATAAAAATGATATTTATAATATAGGATGCGTTGGTTTTATAGAGTACCATTCAAATACACCAGATGGCAGGTATTTAATTAATCTAAAAGGAATTACGCGCTTTAATATTGAAAAAGAAATTAAAACAGAAAACTTATATAGAACATTCGCCATTAATTATAATGGATTTGAAAAGGATCTTGAAAATGAAGAAGTTCTTAAAATCAATACATTAAATCTAATTGAGAAAACAAAAAAACTATTTAATAAACACCAACTTTCGACAAATTGGAAAATTGTTGAAAAAGTAGAACCAGCTCAATTAATTAATTCTTTATCTATGATTTGCCCTTTCACTATTAGTGAAAAACAAAGGCTTTTAGAAACCATGAGTATTAAAGAAAGAAATGATGTACTAAATCAAATTATAAATTTTTATATTCTTGGGAATAATGAAAACAATCAAAATATTCATTAATGAATTTTAACAGAGACTTACTAAAAATATTGGTGTGCCCTTTATCAAAAGAAAAATTGATTTATGATGAAGAAAAAAACTGCTTAGTTGCAAGAACTTCAAAATTAGAATATCCGATAAAAAATGGTATTCCAATTATGATACCTGAAGAGTCTAAAAAAATTGACTAACCTTTATTCATTGAGTCAAAAAATTCTGGATTGTTTTTTGTCTCTTTTAATTTTCCAATTAAGAACTCAATAGCATCCATAGAACCCATTGGGTTTATGATTCTTCTTAAGACATTCATTTTAGAAAGTTCATCTTTGGCAAATAATAACTCTTCTTTTCGAGTCCCAGATTTAGCAACATCTATTGCAGGGTATATTCTCTTGTCTGCAACTTTTCGATCAAGAACAACTTCAGAATTACCAGTTCCTTTAAATTCTTCAAATATCACTTCATCCATTCTTGAACCTGTTTCTATTAATGCTGTCGAAATTATTGTAAGAGATCCACCTTCTTCAATATTTCTAGCTGCTCCAAAAAACCTCTTCGGCCTTTGTAGAGCATTAGCATCAACACCCCCGGTTAATACCTTTCCTGAACTCGGAACTACAGCATTATAAGCTCTTCCTAATCTTGTGATAGAGTCTAATAAAATAACAACGTCTTTTTTGTGTTCGCATAATCTCTTTGCTTTCTCTATTACCATTTCAGCGACCTGAACGTGTCTTTGCGCTGGTTCATCAAATGTAGAACTTACTACTTCACCTTTTACAGTTCTTTGCATATCCGTTACTTCTTCAGGTCTTTCATCTATTAATAATACAATCAAATAAATTTCAGGATGGTTTGCTGTTATTGAATTTGCAATATTTTGTAAAATAACAGTCTTTCCTGTTCTTGGTGGAGCAACAATTAATGATCTTTGTCCTTTACCTATTGGCGAAACTAAATCAATAACCCTTGCAGTTACATCGGTTTTTTTCTCTACTTTTGTTTTTTCAATTTCCAACTTTATTTTTTGATCAGGGTAAAGCGGTGTAAGATTGTCGAAATTAATTTTATGTTTCGTTTTCTCAGGGTCTTCAAAATTTATTTTATTAACTTTTAATAAAGCAAAATATCTTTCTTGGTCTTTAGGAGCTCGTATTTCACCTTCTACAGTATCACCTTTTCTTAAACCAAACCTTCTTATTTGACTTGGGCTAACATAAATATCATCGGGACCCGGCAAATAATTGGACTCCATTGCTCTTAAAAAACCAAATCCGTCTTGTAGAGTTTCTAAGACTCCAGTGGCTGTAATTTGCTCTCCCTTTTCAGCGAGTTTTTTTAAAATTGAAAATAAAATTTCTTGTTTTCTTAATGTACTTGGATTTTCAATACCTAGTTTTTCTGCTTCCGATATCAAATCAGCTGGAGTTTTGTCTTTGAGTTCTTGTAAATTCATAATTGGGAAATTCTTATTAGATGAAAGCTTTATATAACTAATTTTTAATAATTAATCAATACAGTTATATTATTAAATAAATATATAATTATATATTTGATAGTATTGTTATTAGTATAGGTGAATAATGGGGTTATTTTTTAATCACTAAATATACAAAGATATAAACAAAAAAAGTCAATTTTTATCCTTTTTTTAATACTTATTAACTTTATTAAATAATTTTGTATAAATTTTATTCATTTAATATTTTGATATTAAAAATGTACAATTTGAAGGTAAGTTTAGTACTTATTTCTTTCCTATTGATATAAAATTTTTATAAAAGCTTTATAAACAAGTTTATGAACAAGACTTTTAATTTTTTTTTAGTTTCAGATTCTACAGGTGAAACCTTAGATAGAATATATTTAGCACTCAAAGCTCAATTTCCAAATAATAATTATAAAGTTCACCACTTTGCATTTATGAGAACAACAACCCAAACAGCTACACTGATAGAGGCCTGTAAAAAATCAGAAAACCCAATCATTCTTTATACTTTAGTTGAGAAACAGACGACAAACCATATTATTAATGAATGTAAATCATTCAACATACCTTGTTTTGGACTTCTTGATTATCTAATTCCTGAATTTGAAAAAATTTTTAAACAAAAGCCTACACTAAAACCAAGCGGTCAGCACAAATTAGATAAAGAATATTATCGAAAAATAGAAGCGATGCAATTTACTTTGCAGCATGATGATGGGCAAAGATTAGAAACTGCTGTAAACGCAGACATCATTATTTTAGGAGTCAGCAGAACCAGCAAAACACCAACATCAATATACTTGGGTGAGAGAGGTTTTAAAGTTTCTAATATTCCACTTGTTCTCCATCAAAAATTACCAGAAGATATTTTTAAGTCTAAAGCAACAAAAATCGGTTTAATTATTGATCCTACAAGATTATCAGATGTAAGAAAAACAAGAATAAGTATTTTAAATGATAAACAATCTTCCAACTATGTGAACATGGATATTATTCAAAAAGAAATTGATGAGTCTAAAAAAATGTTTATCGCAAATAAAATTCCATCAATTGATGTGACACGAAAATCAGTTGAAGAAACAGCGGCATCTATAATTAAAATTGTAGAAATAGAAAAAGAAAAATCAAATGACAAATAAAGTCATTTTAGCTTCTAGCAGTGGAATAAGGTTAAAAATATTAAAAGATAATGATTTTGAAGTTTTGCAAGAACGTCCAGGAATAGATGAAGAAGAAATTAAAAATGCTTTAATACAAAGCAACGCAACGTGTTTACAAATTGCAAAAAACTTAGCTGAATTGAAAGCTAATAGAATTAGTAGCAAATTTCCAAGCGAAGTTGTTATTGGCGCAGATCAAGTAATGGAATTAAATGGCAAAAATTACAGTAAGCCAAAAGACAAAAAAGAAGCAAAGGAAATTTTAAATTTACTCAACAACAATAAGCACTTTTTACATTCTGCTGTTTGTGTTTCAAGAGGTGGAAGCATGATTTCTAACTTTCACGAAAGTTGCAAATTAAAGGTCAAAAATTTGTCCAAAAAAGACATAGATGAATATATAGAAAGATTGGATTTAGAAAAAATGTTAAAGTATGGTGTATATCAAATCGAAGCTGGTGGTTTAGAACTTTTTGAAGAAATCCATGATGATATGGAGGCAATTATGGGACTACCCATGAAACAACTCAAACCGTATTTACAAAATTTAAAATGAAAAAATATTTAGTTATTGGAAATCCTATTGAACATTCACTGTCTCCAAAATTACATAATTATTGGTTAAAAAAAAATAATATTCAAGCCGCTTATGATAAAAAGCTATTAAAAGAAAATAATATTCCAAGTTTTCTAAAATCTAATGAAGAAAATATTTCTGGGATCAATGTCACTGTTCCTTTTAAAAAAATCGTCATGAGTTATTGCAATCAATTAAGTGAATTGGCATTAAGCTCTCAATCAGTAAACACAATAACTTATCACGACAGTAAAATAATAGGAGATAACACCGATGTATATGGTTTTGAACAGTCTCTTAGAGATATAGGCTTTAACGGTTTAAATAAGAAAGCTTTTGTTCTGGGCGCAGGTGGTGTTGCTTCATCAATTATTATTGCTTTAAATAATTTGGGGCTAAAAAATATTATTATTAGCAACAGAACAAAAAATAAAGCTGAGGCCTTGGCAAAGGTATATAATTTAACATGTGTTGAATGGGGAACAATGGTTGATTTTGACATTATAATTAACTGTACGAGCGTTGGATTAAATAAAGACGATAATTTGGAGTTAGATTTGCAAGATGTAAAAAATAAAATTTTTTATGACATTATTTATAAACCCAAAACAAACTTTCTAAAACAAGCTGAAAAATCTGGTAATCAAATTGTAGATGGAAAAATGATGTTCTTGTATCAAGCACAAAAAGCATTTGAAATATGGCATGGTATTAAGCCAGAGATTAATGATGAGGTTAAAAATTTATTAAATGATTAGAATAGCTGTTTTGGGAGATATTGGGTCTGGCAAATCTTATTTTGCAAAACAATTAAAAATTCCATTATTTAACGCAGATGATGTTGTCTCTAATTTATACAAAAAGAGTAAATCATTATTTATAAAACTAAAAAGGGTTTTTCCTAAATATATTGTAAGCTTTCCAATTAATAAGGATCAATTAGTTAAAATAATTAATCAAAACTCTTCTAATTTAAAAAAAATCATAAAAGTAGTTCATCCTATGGTTAGAAAAGAAATGAATATTTTTTTAAAGAAAAATAAAAATAAAAAAGCTGTTGTATTAGATATTCCACTTTATCTAGAAAACAAATTGAATTTAGAAACTGATATTCTTATATTTATAGATTCAAATAAATCTCAAGTTATCAAGAGACTCAAAAAAAGAAAAAATTTTAATATTAAAACTCACAGGTTTTTACAATCATTACAAACTTCTGTTTTAGAAAAGAGAGAAAAAGCAGATTTTGTGGTTAAAAACAATTTTGTTAGTGCAAAGATAAAAAAAGAAGCTAAAAATTTACTAAAGAAAATTTTAATATGAAGGAAGTTTTATTAGACACTGAAACAACGGGACTTTCCTCAGTAAATGATAAGATTATTGAAATTGCATGTATAGAAATTGATGATCATATTCCAACTGGTAAAAAATTTCATGTTTTTCTAAATCCAGAAATGGAGATCTCTCAAGGCGCATACGAAACACATGGTATCTCTAAAGAATTTTTGATCGATAAACCAAAATTTAAAAATATTTCAGAAGATTTTTTAAAATTTATAGGACAAAAAAAACTTGTGATTCATAATGCTGAATTTGATTTAGCTTTTTTAAATAAAGAATTAAAGGAATGTGGAGGTCATTTGATAGCGAAAGATCAAGTCATAGATACTTTAAATATTGCTAGAGAAAAATTTCCAGGTGCTCAGAATAGTTTAGATGCACTATGTAAAAGATTTAAAATTGATAACTCCAGAAGACAAAAACACTCCGCTCTTTTAGATTGTGAATTATTAGCTAAAATTTACATTGAGCTTCTTGATAAAAAAGAGCCTTCTTTAATGTTTGACACTGAAAACGAAGGTGAAACAATTCGTAATGTTGAAACAATTAAAAATCGAAAACAGATAGTCGTTGAAATTACTGATGAACAGAAAAAATTATACAAAGAGTTTATTAAAAAAGAAATTCCCAAATCTTCAATGTTTAATTAGAAAACTGCTGTTTATATAATTCTTCAAAATCAATTTTTTTATTAAAATTAAAATTTTTAAAGCCAGATTTTTGAAATAAAGATGTCACTATATCTTTCATAAATTCAAAATGATCATTTGGAATTGTAATTAGAATTGTCTTTTTGATATCTTCCTTGCTCATATTTGGGTCAACTAATTTAAAGACAATGGTAATACAAACTTCTGCATGTATTTTGTCTTTAATATTTTCTGGAGCCTCTAAAAGAAATTTGCAATTCAACTCTACTAAATTATTTTTATAAGGATTACTATTTATATCAAGTTTAGTTGCGTACGATCCTAGGTTCTGGGCTGCATCTACGAAACTATCTGGTGTAGGGATTTCAAAAGAAATATCTTTTATATATTTGGCAACTATTTCATATTTTTTTTCGTTATTTTCGATCTTGTTCATCAATTTCCTCCGCTTCTATTTCTATAGTGTTATTTTCATTTTTATAATTGGTATTCATAGTATTTTCGTTAATAAATATTTTTAAAATAATATTTCTTGTAATGGGAATAAGTAGTAATGTTCCAATGGCATCAGTAATAAAACCCGGAATGATTAAAAATATTGCAGCAATTACTAAACAAAAACCACTAAATAATTCTTTTAATGGAGGCTGTTCATTTTTTATGGTGTTTAAAGCCGAATAAAGCGTCGAAATTCCTTGAAGTCTTACAAAATAAATACCAGCTGCGGCAGTTAATAAAGTTGCTAATATGGTATTGAAAGCACCTATAACAGCACCTATCTTAATCATAAAGTATATCTCTATTAATGGAATTATTATTAAAAATAGTATTGTAAATTGCATTTAATATTGAAATAATTACTTTTATAGAAAATACAAGAATGAGCGAAAATTTTGGATATATAGATATTATTTTACTCGCAATTATGGCGGGTTTCATATTGTTAAGGTTAAGAAGCACACTTGGCAAGGGTGCCGATAATATGCCTATGAAAGCTAGATTTACCCAAACCCAAAGCAATGAAGATTTTATAAAACCTGTAGAAAAAGATTTACCTAAAAAAGATCAAACAAAATTTGATGAGACAATTTTCAAAAAAGGCGCAGAAGCTGCTTATGAAATAATTATTAATGCTTTTGCACAAGGAGATCGCAAAACATTAAAGCCTTTATTAACTAAAGATTTATATAAAAATTTCGATGATGTAATTAAAGAAAGATCTGACAAAAAAATTTCATCTGAAATGACATTTATAGGTATTAAAGAAACTAAGGTATTAGATACCAAATCTGAAGGAACTGTTTATAGAGTTAAAACTAAATTTGTAAGTGAAATTGTCAATTGTTTAAAAAATAGTAACGGTGAAGTAATTGAAGGTGACCCAGAAAAAATTAAATTAGTTACAGATGTCTGGGTATTTCAAAAAGATTTAAATAGTAATGATCCAACTTGGTATTTAACAGAGTTATCAAGTGAAGAAGAAACCAAGCACTAAACCTTCGGAACAAGATCTTAAGGACTGGGAGTCTTTCATAAATAATATCAACAGTATTGAAGATAAAGATGCTGTATTTGATAAATCGTTGTTAGATATCAATAGTCAAAAATTATTTGATATTCGAAAAGACTTGCATGGTTTTAAGATGCATGAAGCTTTAAACTTAGTATCTAGTACATTGGATCATGCAATTGATCATGGTTTTAGAAAAGTTTTATTTATTACAGGTAAAGGATTGCATTCTAATAAAGATGAGGATCCTTATGCATCAAAAGACCTTAGCCTTTTGCGATATGCTGTACCAGAATATATTCATAAAAATTATTCTGAAAATATTATTAAAATAGAAGAAAGCCCAAGACACCTTGGTGGATCTGGATCTATAATTGTGTTATTAAAAAAGAAATGAGAGCAATATTTATTTCACTTACATTTGTTTTTTGTATTTTATCTTCAACTAAATCTTTTTCCAAAGATTATGCGACATGGGGTTTAGTAGGGTCTTCTTGTGCTAATGCATTGAAAGCAGCCAATTTAGGTAAACAAGGAAGAGACGCTCTAGGATATTCGATTCAAGGGTTTTTAACAGGTTACAATACACATATTATAATGATGAGCATTTCAGGGAAAGATACTACTAAAACTAAAGTAATTAATAAATATTCGATAAATGAAATTGTAAATATTCTTGTTGGGAAGTGTACTCAAAATCCTTCAAAGTCAACTTTTATTGCGTTAATTGAAATATGGAGAAGTTTTCCTGATGCTAATTAATAGTTTATAAAATAAATTTTGATAAGTCTTTATCTTTAGCAATGTCACCTAAATGTTTTTCAACATAAGCTTTATCGATTTTAATTTTTTCACCACCTTTGTCAGGTGCTTCAAAACTTATCTCATCAAGAATTTTTTCTAGGATCGTATGTAATCGTCTTGCACCAATATTTTCTATAGTAGAATTGATATGTGTCGAGATATCTGCAATTGTATCAATCGCATCATCTGTAAATTCAAGTGTAACATCTTCTGTACCAAGTAATGCAGTATATTGCTTAATTAAACTATTATCGGGTTCTTTTAATATTTTTATAAAATCATTTTTTGTTAATGCATCAAGCTCAACTCTTATAGGTAATCTTCCCTGAAGTTCTGGTAATAAATCAGATGGCTTTGCTAGTTGAAATGCACCAGAAGCAATGAATAAAATATGATCAGTTTTGATTGGACCATGTTTTGTATTGACTGTTGTTCCTTCTATTAAAGGTAACAAATCTCTTTGAACTCCTTCTCTTGAAACATCTGCTCCACTTCTTCCATCAGATCTTGCAGAAACTTTGTCAATTTCATCTAAAAAAACAATACCGTTATTTTCAGCTGCAAATTTAGCTTCTTTCAAAACTTGATCATTATCCATCAATTTTTCAGATTCTTCTTGAATTAGATACTCATATGACTCTTTTACAGTCATTTTCTTCTTCTTCTTTTTGGCCATCCCTTTTCCAAAAATATCTCCAATACTGACCATTCCAACACTTCCTTGCATACCAGGAATTTCAAAAGAAGGCATTTGAGCATTGTCCTGTACAGAAATTTCAATTTCATTATTATCTAAGTCACCTGCTCTAAGTCTTTTTCTGTAACTTTCTTTAGTTGCACTACTTGCATTTTTTCCAACTAAGACTTCCAAGACTCTATTTTCGGCTGCAAGTTGAGCTTTCGCTAAAACTTCTTTGCGTTTTTTTTCTTTTACCAGTGAGATTGATATTTCAATTAAATCTCTTATGATTTGTTCAACATCTTTTCCAACATATCCAACTTCAGTAAATTTTGTTGCTTCAACTTTTATGAATGGGGCCTCAGCTAATTTTGATAACCTTCTTGAAATCTCTGTTTTACCAACTCCAGTTGGTCCAATCATTAATATATTTTTTGGTAAAACTTCTTCACGAATTTCTTCTGGTAATTCTTGTCGTCTCCATCTGTTTCTTAGAGCTATTGCAACAGCTCTTTTTGCTTGCGATTGACCAATTACAAAACGATCAAGTTCTGAAACAATTTCTCGAGGTGAGAATGAAACAATTTTTTGGTTTTCTTCCATTAAAGTTTTTCAATTGTAATATTATGATTTGTAAATACGCAAATATCAGCAGCAATTTCTATAGATTTTTTTGCAATATCTTCTGCAGATTTACTCGAGTCTTCAATCATAGCTCTTGCAGCTGCAAGCGCGTAATTTCCACCTGATCCTATTGCTATAATTCCATGTTCAGGTTCTAGAACATCTCCGTTACCACTAATAATAAAACTGTTATCTTTATCGGCAACTGCCATCAATGCTTCTAATCTTCTTAAATATTTATCTGTTCTCCAGTCTTTAGCTAACTCAACAGCAGCTCTTGTAAGTTGACCGCCATGCTTTTCTAGTTTTGCTTCTAACCTTTCAAACAAAGTAAATGCATCTGCCGTTGATCCTGCAAAACCCGCAATTACATTTCTTTTCTCAATTTTTCTAACTTTTTTGGCTGTGCTTTTCATAACTGTATTGCCAATACTAACTTGACCATCTCCAGCAACCACGACGTCCTTTCCTTTTCTAATCAGAACGATTGTTGTGCCATGCCAATCTAATACGTCTTTATTTTGCTTCATTTTGAATATATGTGGTTATTATTCTATTATCTTCAAGGTGTTAATTTAATTCTTAATGA
>JAYNJZ010000010.1:0-20957 GCA_038110645.1 Candidatus Pelagibacteraceae bacterium | reverse complement strand
TCTTTTTCTTTTAAATTATCCATAGAAATCGAATATTATTATTTATAATTATACTACAAAGTATTAATAATTTCGAGAAATTAAGTCTTAACTATTTTAATGAAAAATTGTTCACATAATGATTTAGCAAACGCCATTCGCTTTTTGTCTATTGATGCGGTTCAAAAAGCAAATTCTGGTCATCCTGGAATGCCAATGGGTATGGCAGATGTGTGTACAGTTTTATTTAGAGATTTTCTAAAATTTAACTCAAATAATCCTGGTTGGATAAATAGAGATCGTTTTATTCTTTCTGCAGGGCATGGTTCAATGCTTCTGTATTCATTGCTTTATTTAACTGGTTATAAAAGCATATCAATTGATGATATTAAAAATTTTAGGCAACTAGACTCAATTTGTGCTGGTCACCCAGAATTTGAACCAAACACGGGCATTGAAACAACAACTGGACCTCTTGGTCAAGGTATTGGAAATGCTGTTGGGTTTGCTCTTGCCGAAGAAGTTTTGAAAGCCAAATATGGAAAAAAAATATTTAATCATAAAACATATGTACTAGCTGGAGATGGATGCTTGATGGAAGGAATAAGTCATGAGGCCATGAGTCTTGCAGGTCATTTAAAGCTTAAAAATTTAATAATGTTATTTGATAATAACTCTATCTCTATAGACGGTCCAACAAGTCTAGCTGTATCTGATAAATATAAAAAAAGATTTGAAAGTTATAATTGGGATTATATTGAAATTAATGGTCACAAAGAAAAAGAAATAATAAAAGCTTTAAAAAAAGTTCAAAATGCAAAAAAACCTACTGTAATATCTTGTAAAACAAAAATTGGTTTCGGTTCACCCAACAAAGCTGGAAAATCATCTGCACATGGTAGCCCTATGGGGGAAGATGAAATTAAACTAATTAGAAAAAAATTAAAATGGATGCATGATCCATTTGTTATTCCAGATCAAGTTTTAAGTTCATGGAGAGCAATTGGAAAAAGAGGACACATAGAGGAAAATAAATGGAAAAAATCAGGTTATAAAGAAACTGGTTTTGAAAATAAATTAAAAAATATAATTGAACATGCAAAAAAAAATGCGGTCAAGGAATTAAAAAATTTGGCAACAAGAAAATCATCAGAGAATATTTTGAAAGAATTAACAAAAAATCTTCCTTTATTAATTGGGGGCTCAGCTGATCTTACTGGATCAAATAATACAAAAACCGAATATCAAAAAATTATTGCGCCCGGAAAATTTAATGGCAACTATATTCATTATGGTGTTCGTGAACATGCGATGGCATCAATTATGAACGGATTAGCTTTACACAGTAATCTTATTCCATATGGAGGAACTTTTTTAGTTTTCAGTGATTATTGTAAACCATCAATTAGACTTTCGGCTTTAATGAAACAAAAAGTCATTTATGTGATGTCTCATGACTCAATAGGACTAGGTGAAGATGGACCAACACATCAGCCTATCGAACACCTTAGTAGCTTAAGATCTATTCCAAATTTAAATGTATTCCGTCCGTGTGATACGACTGAAACAATAGAGTGCTGGGAACTTGCAATTAGTGATAAATCTAAACCAAGTATAATTTCATTAACTAGACAAAATTTAAACCAACTTAGAACAGTTTTTGAAGATAAAAATAAATGTAGCTATGGAGCATATGAAATTTTTAGAAGTGCAGAAAAGATTGATATCACATTAATGGCAAGTGGTTCAGAAGTTGAAATTGCTGTTTCAGCTGCAAAAAAATTATCTAACAAAGATATACATACAAAAGTTATATCAGTACCATCTATGGAATTATTTGATGCTCAAACTGAAGATTATAAATCAAAAATACTTAATGAAACCGAGTTAAAGATCTCTATTGAAGCTTCACATCCAATGTCGTGGAAAAAATATGTTGGAAACAAAGGTATTACAATGGGTTTGGAAGATTTTGGTAGAAGCGCACCCTATAAAGAGGTTTATAAACATTTTAAATTAACAGATGATGATATAGTTAACTCTGCTTTAAAAATAAGAGGCTAAAAAATGTTACGAGTTGCAATTAATGGATTTGGTAGAATTGGACGAATGGTTCTTAGAGCTATTTATGAAAATCAATACAAAGGTATAAAAATAGTTGCAATTAATAATAGGGCCAATCCAGAAACAAGTGCTTTTTTACTCGAAAGAGATACCGTCCATGGAAAATTTGATTTCAATATTAAATACAACAAAGATCAAATTATAATCGGTAAAGATAAAATTCAATGTTACCATGAAAGCGATCCAATTAATTGTCCATGGGATGATGAAAAAATTGATATTGTTTTTGAATGTACTGGAAAATTTAATTCCAAAGATCAATCATACAAACATATTGAAGCTGGGGCAAAAAAAGTGATTGTTTCTGCCCCGTGTAAAGAGGCGGATCAAACTGTTGTATATGGCGTTAATCATAAAAATATATCTAAAAAAGATGAAATTATTTCTGTTGCATCTTGTACAACCAATTGTCTAGCGCCTATAGCTTTTGTAATACATAAAAATTTTAAAATTGAAAAAGGGTATATGACAACAATTCACTCATATACAACTGATCAAAGATTATTGGATAACTCTCATAAAGATTTAAGAAGAGCTAGGAGCGCTCCTAACGCAATGGTACCAACAAGTACTGGAGCAGCAAAATCTCTAAAACTGATTATTCCAGATCTAGGTGGTAAAGTAGATGGGATATCAGTTAGAGTTCCAACGCCAAATGTTTCGTTGGTTCAATTAAATTTTAACGCTAAAAAGAAATTAACAAAAGATTTAATTAATAAAGCTATGATTAAAGCAAGCAAAACATATTTAAAAAATGTTTTGGGAGTTGAGCATAAACCGCTAGTTTCATCAGATTTTAATCACGACTCAAGATCATCGATAGTTGATACTGATCTTACGAAAGTAATTGATAATAATTTTGGAACAGTTTTTTCTTGGTATGATAATGAATGGGGCTTTTCAAATAGAATGATTGATGTTGCATTGATATTGAAAAACAAAATATAATGAGTCAGCTCAAATCTTTAAAAGATTTATCTAAAATTAAAAATAAAAAAGTTTTTCTAAGAGTTGACTTTAATGTTCCAATTTCTGGTGGAAGAGTTTCAGATGCTACTAAAATTGAAAAGTTACAAAACGTTATCAAAGAATTATTAAATCATAATTGTAAAATTATTTTAGCCTCTCACCTTGGTAGACCTCAAAAAAAAGGCAAAGAAGGTCTTTCTTTGTTACCAGTTAAAAAAATGACAGAAGAAATATTAAATCAAAATATTAAATTTTTAGATATCGATAAAGAATCCATTAAACAGATTGAACAAAGTGAAGAAAAAATTTTTATGCTTGAAAATCTTAGATTTAACTCTGGAGAGGAAGATAATTCCAAGGATTTTGCAAAACTCTTAGCCTCCTTTGCTGATATTTATATCAATGAGGCTTTTTCATGCTCTCATCGAGCCCATGCATCAATTAATGCAATTACACAATTTTTAGACTCATATGCTGGCAAAAGCATTATCGATGAGGTTGAAGCGTTGGAAAAAATATTTTTAAACTCTAAAAAGCCTGTCGCGTGCCTTATAGGTGGTTCAAAAATTTCTACAAAAATTGATTTAATTATTAACCTTATGCCAAAAATGAATTTCATGATTATTGGAGGCGCAATGGCTAATAATTTTTTTAAAAGTGAAGGTTTTAACGTAGGAAAATCACTAGTCGAAGATAACATAGAAACAACTATTAAGAAAATTTATGAAGAAGCGAATAAAAATCAATGTGAACTAATTTTACCAAAAGATGTGGTTTGCTCAAAAAAATTTGATCAACCAGGTGTAAATAAAAAATTAAGTGATATTGAGGATAACGATATTATTTTAGATATTGGTATTGAAGGAACAAACAAAATCGATCAAGTTTTAAAAGTATCAAAGACCGTATTATGGAATGGTCCTTTTGGGTTATTTGAATACGACGATTTTGCAAATGGTACAAATGACATTTCAAGATCAATTGCAAAATATACTAAAAATAATAATTTAATTTCGGTAGCTGGAGGTGGAGATACTTTCGCTGCAATCAAAAAATCTAATCAACAGAATAATTTTACATATATCTCAACTGCAGGTGGTGCGTTTTTAGAATGGCTTGAGGGTAAAACACTTCCTGGTTTGAAAGTTCTTGAAAAACAATAAAACAATATTTAATGAATATGACAATGACAATAAATGAAATTGCAAAGCAAATGGTAGCAAAAGGTAAAGGAATTCTCGCAGCTGATGAAAGCACGGGTACAATGACTAAAAGACTTGAAAGTGTAAAAATTGAGTCAAATCAAGAAAACCGTTTAAACTTTAGGCATACATTATTTACTTCCAAAAATTTTAAAAATTATATTAGCGGTGTTATTCTTTTTGATGAAACTATTCGACAAGACAGAGATGGAAAGTCCATCCCAGAAATTTTAAATGAACAAAAAGTACTTGCTGGAATAAAAGTTGATAAAGGAGCAAAAAAACTAGTTGGTAGTGATGAAACAATCACTGAGGGTTTGGATGGATTACGTGAAAGATTAAATGAATATTATAAGCTTGGAGCTAGATTTGCAAAGTGGAGAGGTGTTTATAAGATAAGTAACGAGTTTCCTAGCAATAACTCTATAATTTCTAACGCCCATGCCTTAGCTAGATATGCTGCTCTTGTTCAAGAAGCAAATATGGCTCCCATTGTTGAACCTGAGGTGCTGATGGATGGCAAACATGATATTCAGAAATGTTACGATGTGACCTCAAAAGTTCTAGAGGAATGTATGAACCAGTTAAGAATTGCCGGTATAGATTTTTCGGGGATGGTTTTAAAACCTAATATGATTTTAAACGGAAGCGAGTCTGGAATTAAGAATAATAAGGATCAAGTAGCTGAATTAACTTTAAAATGTATTGAAAAAAATCTACCTAGTGAAGTCCCTGGAGTTGCCTTTTTATCTGGCGGTCAATCTGAATTTGAAGCAACAGAAAATTTAAATGAAATTAATAAAAAAAACAAATCATCATTTGCTTTTACTTACTCTTATGGAAGAGCCCTGCAACAAAGTGCACTTAAAACTTGGGCTAAAAATTTAAATGATACTGAAACTGTTCAAAAAGTATTTGATGAAAGATCTCAAATGAATAGTTTAGCTGCTAAAGGTGAATGGAACGCTGACCTTGAAAATGCTGCTTAAAAATTGAAAAAAATTTATTTAATCACTCCAAATATTTTAAACGCAAAATTTTATTCATACCTTCCAAAAGTATTAGCTACAAATAAAATAAATATTTTACAATTACGATGTAAATCATATTCAAAAGTTAAAATTGAAAAACATTTAAAAAAAATATTACCACTTACAAAAAAATATAAAGTAAAACTGATAATTAATGACCATTCATCTTTTTCTGAAAGTTATAAAAATATTGGCTTTCATTTAGGTCAAAAAGATTTGGTTAAAAAAAATAACCAATCTAAATTAAAAAAAAATAATTTTTTTGGAATTACTTGTCATAATTCTATAATTCTTGCAAAAAAAGCACTAAAATTTTATCCAAATTACATTGCATTTGGAGCTTTTTTTCCAACAAAAACTAAAAAGGTTAAATATATAGCCAAAAAAAATATTTTAAAAAAAGCAAAAAAACTCAACACCAAAATTGTTGCAATTGGAGGTATTACAAATAAAAATTATAAAATGCTTTTAAAGAGTGGAGCTGATTTTATTGCTATCTCTAGTTTTGTATGGAAAAATAAAGAATTTAATCCAATTCAAGCAGTAAAACTTTTTAAATAACTATTAATTTTTCACAAAAAAGGTGTATTAACGTGCCTATGAAAATTTCAGCCAATGAAATAAAGCCAGGAACAATTATTGAATATAAAAATGATCTTTGGCGCTGTCTAAAAAGCCAAGCTGTTAAACCTGGTAAGGGAGGTGCGTTTAATCAAGTTGAGCTTAAAAGCATTACCAAAGGTACAAAATTAAATGAAAGATTTAGATCAAGTGAAACTATTGAAAAAGCTTCATTGGACGAAAGGGATTTTCAATACCTTTATAGCGATAGTGATAATTTAGTTTTTATGGATAGTAAAAGTTTTGAACAAATTAATATTTCAAAAAATATAATTGGCGATGATGAAAATATTTTAAAAGAAAATATGGAGGTAAAAATTGAATTTTACGAAGAAAAACCATTAATTGTTACATTGCCTAAAAGTGCAGATTATGAAATCCTAGAAACAGAAGCTGTTGTAAAAGGTCAAACTGTTTCAAGCTCATATAAACCAGCCATTATTCAAAATAATGTTAAAATAATGGTTCCGCCTTTCATTAACCAAGGTGATGTTGTTTCTATAGATTGTAATACTAGAGAATATATAAAGAAGGCAAACTAATGCCTCTACTTTCACCAGAAATTAATGTCCTAGAAAAAATTTGTGACAAAGTTAGCAAGGTCATAATTCGAGATTTTGGTGAAATTGAAAAATTACAAGTTTCTAAAAAAGGTCCTGGAGATTTTGTTACAAAAACAGATAAAAAAGTAGAAAAAATTATTATTGAAGAGCTTGAAAAAGCAAGACCAAAATATGGTTTTATTGCTGAAGAAACTGGTGAGAAAAAAAATGAGAGTGAATTTAATTGGATTATAGATCCAATTGATGGAACTTCTAATTTTATGCATGGCATTCAACATTTTGCAGTATCGATAGCTATAGAAAAAAACGGAGAAATAATCTCAGGTATAATTTGCGATCCAATAAAAAATGAGACTTTTTATGCTGAAAAAGGACGCGGGGCATATTTAAATAACAGGAGAATAAGAGTCTCCTCTAGAAAAAAATTAGATGAAGTCATTGGACTTTATGGGTGCCCACCAATGCTAAAAGTTAGTGGTAATAAATTTTTTGATCAAATCAAAAAAGCCTCTACAACAATCCATAAATTAAGAAATTACGGCAGTGCAGCCCTTGACTTTGCTTATGTTGCTTCTGGTAGAGCTGATTTTGCTTGGTATGATCATTTAAATTACTGGGACTATGCAGCAGGTAAAATTATCCTAATTGAAGCTGGTGGTACTATAACAGATTTTTCGGGTAAAACTTTCATTAAACAAAAAGAAACTTTTATCTCCAATTCAAGCATTCATGATGAGGTTTTAAAAATTCTTTTTCAAAATTAATGCTTAAATTTATAATTTTTCTTTTTTTAGATGTTGTCGCATTTAGTGGAGTTCTTGTTGCTACTTTGCCATTTGTTATAAATAATTTTGGTGGTTCTATATTATTAGTTACAATTGCTTTTGGATCATTTTCATTTTTTCAATTTTTTGTATCTCCTTTTTGGGGAAATCTTTCAGATCGAATAGGAAGGAAACCACTTTTAATCATAAATTGTATAGCCGAGCTAATAGCAAATATACTTCTTGCAATCGCAACTAACTTACCAATTATTTTTTTAGCAAGAGTTATAGCTGGTTTATTTAAAACAAATATTTCTGTGGGCACAGCTTATATTGCAGATATAACTGATGAAGCAGATCGTGCAAAAGGTATGGGCATGTTTGGTGTTGCATTTGGTCTTGGTTTTACATTTGGTCCACTAATAGGTGGATTAATTGCTGGGTCTAATTATTCACAAGAAAGTTTAAGCTATGTAGCTTGGTTAGCCTCTGCAATAAATCTATTTAATTTAATTTTTGTAATCTTTTTTTTAAAAGAAACAAATAAGAATAAGGATGAAAGTATTCAGTCAAATAAAGCGCTATCTAAACAACTGGAAATATTAAAAAATCCGCTCCTATTTCCTTTCTTTTTATTAATATTTTTTATTTATATTTCTTTTGCGGGCATGGAAGGAACTATTGCTGTTTGGACTAAGGATACCTTTGAGTGGGGTCCAAGAGAAGTTGGCTTCATCATGTTGCTTGCGGGTATTTGCCAAATCATAGTTCAAGGTGGAATGTTAAGAATTTTAATTAAAAAATTTGATGAAATAAAATTAATAATCAGTGGATTTGTAAGCTTTATTTTTGGTTTTGCTTTAATTCCAACTGAAAATATTTATTTAATTCCTTTTGCAATAATTTTTTTAAGTTACGGAATGGGTATATCAAATCCTTGCATAAATAGTATTTTGTCAAAAAAATCTGAAAATAATAAAGGACTTGTTCTTGGAACCGGATACTCATGTCAAGCAGCCGCAAGATTTATTGGACAGCCTTTAGCAGGCTTTATGTTTTTAAATTATGGGAAAAATATCCCTTTTTATTTCGATACCATTTTTCTATTATTGGTAGCGATTGTGTATATATTTTTATTCAAAAATATTAGAAAACAAGCTTAAATCTTCATTGAGTATCTTGGCTTTTTTGCTATAAACCAGCCTTTAATTATGAAAAAAAAACTACATCCAAAGCTAAATAAAATTAAAGTCCAAATGACAGATGGATCTGAATTTGAAACACTGTCTACTTGGGGTTCAGATGGCGAAGTGATGAAACTTGAAATTGATCCAAAATCTCATCCTGCATGGACTGGAGAGAGTCAGAAAGCTCAGGACAAAGGTCGAGTCAGTAAATTTAATAAGCGTTTTGCAAATTTAAAAAAGAATTAATATGAATCTTCCATTAATGCCAAAAGCAACCGCTGTTTGGTTAATAGAAAATACCAGTTTAACATTTAAACAAATTGCAGACTTTTGTGGTTTACATGAGCTTGAAATTAAAGGTATTGCTGATGGAGATGTTGCTATTGGTATTAAAGCATATAATCCTATTCTCTCAAATCAGCTTACAAGAGATGAAATTGAAGCTTCCTCAAAAGATCCGAATAGACCGTTAAAACTTGTTGAAAAAAATGTTGAATTTGAAGTTAAAAAAATGGTTGGAACAAAATATACTCCTATCTCTCAAAGAGAAGATAAACCAAATGCAATTGCGTGGTTAACAAAAAACTATCCAAATTTAACTGATGCCCAAATTTGTAAGCTTGTAGGATCAACCAAAAATACAGTAGACGCTATAAGGAACAGAAAACATTGGAATATGTCGAATATATCTCCAAAAGATCCTGTGATGGCAAATCTTTGTACTCAAACAGAGCTTCAATTAGCAATCGATAAGGCAAAAAGAAAACAGGAAAGAGAAACAAAAAAAAGAGAACGAGAAGCCAAAAAAGCGGCAAAAGCAGCAGCTCAAACTGAAGTACAAAATTAATTTTATATAAATGAAGAAGAGAAATAAAAATCATTCTCCAATTGTTTCTATTGTTATGGGGAGCAAGTCAGATTGGCCGACAATGAAACATGCTGCAAAAATTCTTAAATCTTTAAAAGTAAAATTTGAAACTAAAATCGTATCAGCACATCGAACACCCAAAAGGTTGTTTGATTTTTCAATAAATGCCAAAAAAAATAATATAGGTGTTATCATCGCTGGCGCAGGCGGATCGGCACACCTACCAGGAATGATTGCTTCTTTAACACAAATTCCAGTGATTGGCGTGCCTATTGAAAGTAAAAAATTAAAAGGATTAGATAGCTTATTATCAATAGTTCAAATGCCCAAAGGTATTCCAGTAGGGACAGTTGCTATTGGTGAAAGTGGTGCAATTAATGCAGCTTTATTATCTGCATCTATACTGGCAGTTCAAAATATTAAAATAAGCAACCAACTAAAAAAATATAGAAATCGACAAACTAAGTCAGTTAAATTAAAACCATAAAATGTCGGATGTAAAAGTCTTGGGTATAATTGGTGGTGGCCAACTCGGCAGTATGCTTTGTCAAGCTGCCAAAAAAATAAATATAAAGACCGTAATTTACTGTGATGACAAAGATGCTCCAGCACAAAATTATGCTGATAGTTTTATAAATGCAAATTATGATGATGAAAATCAAATTCAAGATTTTATAAAACAAGTAAACATTGTTACTTTTGAATTTGAAAATATACCAGTATCTATATTAGAAAAAATTAAATTAAAAATACCAGTTTATCCAGATCCAAATGTAAATTTTATTATACAAAACAGAAGCAAAGAAAAAAAATTTATTAATGATCTTGGTATTAAAACTGTAAATTATAAAGATATTTATTCAAAAAAAGATTTAAATAATATTGACCACTTACTACCTGGAATTCTTAAAACAACAACTTTGGGCTACGATGGGAAGGGTCAAATTGTTATATCTTCAAATAAAGATTTAGAAAATATTACAATTGATAAACATTACATCTTAGAAAAAAAAATAGATTTACAAAAAGAGATATCAGTTATTATTACAAGATTTCAGAATGGAAATTCAATCATTTATGATCCTATTGAAAATATTCATAAAGACCAAATCTTAGACACATCGACAATTCCCGCAAATGTAAACGAAGGAATTATAAATTTAAGTAAAGATTATGCTGTAAAATTAGCAAATGAACTTAATTACGTTGGAACGATGTGTGTTGAATATTTTATAGACAACAAAAACGAACTTTTAATTAACGAAATTGCACCAAGGGTACATAATTCAGGACATTTAACAATTAATGCTTTTAATGTAAGTCAATTTGAGTCTCATGTTAGAGCTGTATGTGATCTTGAAAAAATTAATCCTGTAATGGAATCAAAAGCGATAATGAAAAATATTATTGGAGATAATATTTTTGAGTATAGAAATAAACAGTTTCAAAAAAATGAATTTTTTTTCGATTATTTAAAAAAAGAGTCAAAAGCTAAGAGAAAAATGGGCCACCTGACCACTTTAATTTAAATTTAATACCCGCGACCAGTATTATTTTTTTGATTACCCAGGCCTTTCATATTTTTTATAAATGAAATGAATTGTGATTTTAATTTATTAAACTTCCCTACATTTTTTATTTCATTTTTGATATCTTCTTTTAAATCTTCGGGGCTATAGTTCTTTAAAGTAAAAATTTTAAAATATAATTTAGATAATATTCCAGATAAAATAAGTCTTTTGGTGTAAAAGTTATAATCTGTTGATTTATCTCCTGCTAAAAACCACATATCATTAGCCAAATTGTATAAATAAAAAATATCTTTTTCGCATTTTGTAATATTTTGTTTAAAATCTTTTTTAATTATAGATTTATTCTCAAGATCGATTGATAACTTTTCTGTTAAAAGAATAGTTATTTTTTCATTTGTACTTTCTATTTTTTTTATTTTTTTTTCTAAAAATTCTTTTTCTTTTTTAGTAAGCATTACTTAAATAAAGTTCTTGCAATTGTGAAATACAATATAGGATATCCAATAATAGTGAAGGCAAAATTCACAAAAATATTAAACACAACAATATTTTCACCGGATAAATTAATTAATCCAAAAAATACTATGTATGCAATAAGTAAAGAAACAGCGAAAGCAATCCATTCTGAAATAAATATACTTCGTAGTTTTATTGAAGACTGAAATGCTGCTACTGCAAAGACTATAAAATAAAGAATTGCTGAAGTTCCAAAAACTAAGCCATTAAGTGAATCGTTCACAATACTTATAAAAAATAAATAAATACCCCTTCCAAAATTTAAATTTGGATTAGAAATTTTAAATGCAAAGATTAATATTAATTGAATATTTATATAATTTGATATTGGCTTTTCTAAAAAACCAACATCAAATGAACCCAACAAAACACTTATTAATAAGATTATTGTTGCAATATATTTACCTATAAAACTGATCATTTTCCCTTGTTAAGTTTAACAACAGTTAAGTAGTCTAATTGAGTAAAATCATATAAAGGTTGTGCATAATATTTTTTATTATCATCATATTTAATTTGACCAACTAATAATCCATCTGGCATAATTCCATCTATACTATTTGTATAAATATAATCCCCATCTTCAAAAATAAATTCTTTAGGTAAAAATTCTAAATCTAATAATCTATCAGAATTTGGATTACCAACTAAAATTGCATTATAATTTTTTTTTCCAATCCTTACAGGTACGCGACTATTGATGTTAGTGATAAGTATAGCGTGGGACGAATTAAAATTAGTTTTTAAAATTTTGCCTACTAAAATATTATTTTTTATTAAGGGATCTCCAATTTTAATATTATCATTTGATCCTTTATTTATGATTATAGTTTGATGCAATATATTACTTTTATATAATAAAACTTTTGTCTGTACCGTTTCAAACTTATAATTTTCTTCGCCAGTAATTTTTTTTAAATTATCAAGTTGTAAATTCAATGTAATTTTTTCATTTTCTAATTCTTTTACTTTATTTTCTAAAATTGAAATTTGATCTTTATCAATAAATTCATCTTTATTAAAAAAATTAGTAACCGAAGTTGACGCTTCAATTAAAAAATGAAATGGAGATTTTACAACCACAGTTGTATAAATGATTGCATCATTTATACCTTGTCTAACAGTTATTAGATATTTATTATTAGTTCTGTCTACAAAAAATAAAAAAAAAGATATTAAAATAAAAATTATAACATTTTTTTTTACATCGACATTTTCTGAAGATGCAAATTTCATTTATTAATATTCTGTAAGCATTGAAGAGAAGATGCCTTCTTGTTCTAGCGCTTTACCAGTTCCAATAGCAACACATGACAAAGGATCTTCTGCGATAGAAACTGGTAAACCAGTTTCTTTAGTTATTAATTTATCTAAATTTTTCAAATATGCGCCACCACCAGCTAACACTAAACCCATATCTACCAAATCTGCAGATAACTCGGGTGGTGTTTGCTCTAGTGCATCTTTTATTGCTTGAATAATTTGAGTAATAATTGGAGACATCGCTTCAGCAGAATCTTTTTCTGTCAGTGTTATTTCCTTTGGTACACCTGTTCGGATATCTCTACCTTTCATAATATAAGTGTTATCGGCATTTGTTGGTATACATGTTCCAATTTCTTTTTTAATCTTTTCAGCGGTTCCATCACCAATAAGTAAATTAAATTTTTTTCTCATATAAGCGACAATTGATTGATCAAGAGCGTCTCCTGCCACTCTTAAAGATTGAGAATATACAATTCCACCTAATGACATAACTGCAATCTCAGTAGTTCCACCTCCAATATCTACAATCATTGATCCTGTAGGCTCAGAAATTGGTAATCCAGCCCCAATGGCTGCAGCAACTGGCTCTTCAATCAGTTGAACTTTTCTAGCCCCTGCCGCATGAGCAGATTCTTGAATAGCTCTTCTTTCAACTGGTGTGGATCCTGTTGGTACACAAATTATAATTCTAGGATTAGCAAAAGCGCTTCTTTGGTGAACTTTTTTAATAAAGTGTTTAATCATTTCCTCCGTAACGATAAAATCTGCAATAACACCATCTCTTAGTGGTCTAATTGCTTGAATTGAACCTGGGGTTCTTCCTAGCATTTGCTTAGCATCTTCACCAACTGCTAAAACTTGGTTTTTTCCTTTTTCATTTACAATAGCAACAACAGACGGTTCATTTAAAACAATCCCTTTCCCTTTTACATACACCAGGGTGTTAGCTGTACCAAGATCAATCGCCATGTCCGTTGACCACATTCCCATCATTTTATTAAGTATCGACATATTTTCCTCTCTCTTTAAATAGCTGCAGAGTAATCTTTAGAACTCGGTGCAGATCTTTTTCGTTTTAAAATTAATTTGTTTAATGCATTTATATAAGCCTGAGCAGATGCAACTAATGTATCAGTATCAGCTGCTTGACCTACAGAAATTCTACCTTTTTCCTCAATACGCACACTCACAGTAGCTTGGGCATCTGTTCCTTCTGTAACAGCATGAACTTGGTAAAGTTGTAAGTTAACATCATGAGGATAAATTTCTTTTATACACTTAAATATAGAGTCAACTGGACCATCACCTGACTGGACAGTTGTTTTCTTCTCTCCATAAACTTCTAATTCTAATTTTGCTTTTTGACCCTTTGTGCCAGCTTCAACATCTAAAGATATTAATTTAATATTATTATTATTTTTCATTAAATCATCATCAACTAATGCAGCAATATCTTCATCAAAGACATGTCTTTTTTTATCAGCTAATTCTTTAAATTTATTGAATGCATGATCTATTTTACTTTCATCTAAGTTAAAATATCCAAGATTTGCTAATTTTTCTTTAAAAGCATGCCTGCCTGAGTGCTTGCCCATAACTAATGAGGATTTGTTTACACCAACACTTTCTGGAGTCATAATTTCATAAGTTTGACTATTTTTTAACATTCCATCTTGATGAATGCCTGACTCATGGGCAAAAGCATTTTTACCAACTATTGCTTTATTGTATTGAACAGGAAATCCAATAATATTAGATAATAATTTTGAACAACTATTTATTTTTTGTGTCTTTATATTGGTCTCAAACGGCATCAAATCACTTCTAGTCTTCATTGCCATAACGACTTCTTCTAAAGCGGCATTACCTGCCCTCTCACCAATTCCATTAATTGTACATTCAATTTGTCTTGCGCCTGCAGCAACACCCGCTAAAGCATTTGCAACTGCTAAACCAAGATCATTATGAGTATGAGTAGAAACAATTACTTTATCAATATTTGGTACTCTATTAAATAAATCTTTAATAATTCTTTCATAGTCACTTGGTAATGCATAACCAACTGTATCAGGAATATTTATTGTTGTTGCCCCGCATTTAATTGCAAGTTCAACTGTTTTGCATAAATAATCGGGATCCGTCCTTGTTGCATCTTCAGGTGACCATTCAACATCATCAGTATGTTTTTTTGCAAATTCAACACTAGATTTTATTAAATCTAAAACTTCATCTTTAGACTTTTGAAGTTTATGCTTTATATGCAAATCACTTGTTGAGATAAAAGTATGAATTCTAAAATTTTTAGAGTGTTTTAATGAGTCCACGCATTTTTCTAAATCATTTTTTACCGCTCTTGCTAAACCACATGGAACCGTTGTTTTGAGTAATTTTGAAATTTCTGATACAGCTTCAAAATCTCCTGGTGAAGCTGCTGGAAAACCCGCCTCTAAAACATCAACTCCTAAATCTTGAAAAGCTGAAGCGATCTGTAATTTGCCTTCCAAAGACATAGAGGCACCAGGTGATTGCTCACCATCTCTTAACGTCGTATCAAAAATAATTACTCTATTTTTTGCCATGCAGTTATATTTAATCATCTTTTATAAAAAATCTACTAATTAAACCTTTGATTGAATCAAAATGGGCTTTTTGATTGATATTTAAAATCTATTTTAGTAACTTTAGATATGTTTAATTTAAAATTACTATCAACATCAGTATTTGTCATTTTGGTCAGCCTTATTTTTGTAGATACAGCTTATTCTGCAACAAGATCGAGCTCAGCAGCGATGGTTATAAAAGCTAAGAGATGCTATGATGCTACTCCGTCTTCATATAGAAAATCAATGTTAACTTCTATGTCTAGAGCACTTACTCATTGGAACGACGGAGATAAGTTTTCTAAAATGAACAACTCTCAAATGGCTAATTGGAACTTTAACACTGCTCAAACGTACGCGGGTCAAGTGTTACAAATAGGTAGAGCTTACAGAGTCACTGCTTGTAATTAAATAAAATTAGACTCAGTCAAAATGGAAGGCTTTAAAAACTGGATTGGACTTCTAGCATTTATTGGAATAATATCTGGCTGCGTTGGAAGTAGTTTTGATAGTGAAAACATTGGCTGGATAGTTTTTTTTACCATAACAATAGGTATAATAATAATTTGCAAAATTCTTGACGCTAAAGCTGATGCTCAAAAAGAAGAGCTATGGATGGCCTATCAAAATGCTCTTCAAGGAAACAGTAAAGCTCATGCAATACAGTGTGGGAGAGAATATTATTCATACATTAACGATGGTCGTGTTTCTTTAATTCATGAACAAATGATTCAAACCGATATCAGCGGAATGAATGATTAAAATTAGTTTTTAGATTTGTCGATAATCTTATTTTTAGAAATCCAAGGCATTAGGGCTCTTAATTTTTCTCCAACTTTTTCAATTTGATGCTCGGATAATTCTTTTCTCATTTGAAGGAAATTTTTTTGTCCATTTTCATTTTCTTTCATCCAATCTTTTGTAAATTTTCCAGATTGAATATCTTTTAAAACTTCTTTCATTCTTTCTTTTGTTTTATCATCAACAATCTTTTTACCTGAAACATATTCACCATATTCAGCAGTATTTGAAATTGAATAATTCATATTTGCAATTCCACCTTCATAAATTAAATCAACAATTAATTTTACTTCATGCAAACATTCAAAGTATGCCATTTCAGGTGGGTAGCCAGCTTCAGTTAATGTCTCAAAACCCTTTTTAATTAATTCAACTAAACCACCACAAAGAACAACTTGTTCACCAAATAAATCTGTTTCGCATTCGTCTTTAAATGTTGTCTCAATTATTCCGGATCTTCCACCGCCAACAGCTGATGCATATGATAATGCAAGGTCTTTTGCTTTTCCTGTGCTGTCTTTATGTACTGCCATCAAACATGGAACTCCACCACCTTTTTGGTATTCTGTTCGAACTAAATGACCAGGTCCTTTTGGCGCAATCATAAATACATCAAGATCATCTCTGGCTTTAATTAAATCATAATGAATATTTAAACCGTGAGCAAAAGCTAAACTTGCACCTTGCTTAATTCTTTGCTCAACATGATTTTTATAAATTCCAGATTGTAATTCATCAGGAGCTAAAATCATTAATACGTCTGCCCATTCAGCAGCATCAGAAATGTTCATGACTTTTAGACCGGCAGACTCGGCTTTTTGAATACTAGGTGAATTTTCTCTTAAAGCTACAACAACTTCTTTAACTCCACTATCTTTTAAATTTAAAGCGTGTGCATGCCCTTGGCTTCCAAAACCTACGATCGCAACTTTTTTTGATTTAATTAAATTTACATCTGCATCTTTGTCATAATACATTTTCATAATACTTTACCTTTGTTATCCTTTACAATTTCAGGTCCTTTTTTCATCGCTAAAGCACCTGTTCTAGAAACACTAATTTGCCCTAGTGCTCTAATCTTTTTAATAAATTCATCCAATTCTCTTCTAGTACCTAAAGCTTGTGCAATAAAAGACTTGGGTGATTTATCTAAAAACTCAAACTTAAAGTCAACACATAATTGTTCTGCTTTTTTAAAATTATCACCTTCACCGATAAATTTAATCAAACCTAATTCTCTAAAAATAGATAAATCATCAATTGGATAAGTTGCAACTTTATGAACTGGAACAAGTTTTAATAATTGAGCTTGAATTTGATCTATAACTTGTTTGGTTCCATTAGTAGCGATCGTAATTCTTGAAATATTTCTTTCTTCATCAACTTGAGCAACTGCAAGTGACTCAATATTGTATCCTCTTCCAGAAAATAAACCTGAAATTCTTGCTAATACCCCTGCTTCATTATCGACCCAAGCAACCACGACATATCTCTCAATTTTTTCTTCGTGTTGGTCAATTTCATAAGCAGACTTTGGCATTAAACTAAAACCTTACCTTCTTCAGTTATTCCTTCATCGTCATCTGGGCCTAAAATCATTTCATTGTGAGGTTTTCCAGAAGGAATCATTGGGAAACAATTTTCGTCTTTTTTAACTACACAATCAAATATTACTGGACGGTCTACTTTTACCATCTCTTTAATTTTATCATCTAATTCTTTGGGATTAGTTGCTCTTATTCCAACTGCTCCATAAGCTTCAGCTAATTTAACAAAGTCAGGAAGAGCTTCTGTATAACTTTCAGAATAATTTTTTTCATGTAATAATTCTTGCCACTGTCTAACCATTCCCATCCATTGATTGTTTAAAATAAAAATCTTTACTGGCAATTTATACTGAACAGCTGTGGACATTTCTTGCATATTCATCAAGATTGATGCCTCACCAGCAATGTCTATTACTAGTTTTTTTGGATTGGCAATTTGCGTCCCAATTGCTGCTGGCAGACCGTAGCCCATAGTACCTAATCCACCTGAAGTCATCCATCTGTTTGGTTTATTAAACTTATAAAATTGAGCTGCCCACATTTGGTGCTGACCAACCTCAGTTGTGATAAAAGCGTCTTGATTTTTTGTTAATTCATATAATCTTTCAACTGCATATTGTGGCATAATAAGTTTGTCATCATTTTTATAAGATAAAGATTTTTTCTCTCTCCATTTGTTAATTTGTTTCCACCATGCGCTAATATTTTCTTTATTTGAGTTACAAAAGTCAGAATGTTTATTTTTTAAAGTCTGTAACATATCACTCAAAACACTTAAGCAATCTCCAACAACTGCAACGTCAACCTTAACAATTTTATTTATAGATGAAGGATCAATATCAATATGTATTTTTTTTGAATTTGGTGAAAAAGCATCCACTCTTCCAGTAATCCTGTCATCAAATCGAGCACCAATATTTATCATTAAATCACATTCATGCATTGCATTATTGGCTTCGTAAGTTCCATGCATTCCTAACATTCCTAAGAATTGTGGATCACTCCCTGGAAATGCGCCAAGACCCTGTAACGTTGAAGTAATAGGAAAATTAGTTATCCGCGCAAACTCTGTTAATGCATCTGACGCTTTAGCTCCTGCATTTATTACTCCTCCTCCAGAATATATAATAGGTTTTTTTGATTTAACGATTAAATCTACTGCTTTTTCAATATCTGATAAATCTGCTTTTATTTTTGGTTTATAAGTTTCAAACTCTACTTCAGAAAAACTTTTATAAGTTCCTTTTTGAAATTGAATATCTTTTGGAATATCGATTAAAACAGGTCCGGGTCTCCCAGATGTAGCAATATGAAATGCTTTATGAATAATTTCTGCAATTTGATTTACATCCTTTACTAGCCAGTTATGCTTTGTGCAAGGTCTTGTTATTCCTGTTGTATCACACTCTTGAAATGCATCTGTACCGATTAAATGAGTTGGAACTTGACCAGTAATACAAACTATTGGAATTGAATCCATATAAGCATCTGTTAATGCTGTAACCATATTTGTTGCTCCAGGTCCTGATGTTACCAATGCAACACCTGGCTTACCTGATGATCTTGCATAACCCTCTGCAGCATGACCAGCACCTTGCTCGTGTCTTACTAAAATATGTTGAATATTTTTTTCTTTTGAAATTTGATCATATAATGGAAGAACTGCTCCACCTGGATAGCCAAAAATATACTCAACTTTATGTTCGTTAAGTGCTTTAAATACGATTTCTGCCCCTGTTAACTGTTTACTCATTTTCTCCCAAAAATTGAATTTAACTAAACTAAAAAAAGGGTCAAGATGTTCTAATAAAATTTAAAATTTTTTTTCTCAATCCTAAAGGTTTTAGATCGGTAAAATCTTTCCAATCAGTCATTTGACCTCTAAACCAAGTCATTTGTCGTTTAATATACTGTCTAGTTCTTATAATTGACCTTTCAATCGCTTCTTCCAATGAAATTTTTCCATCAAGATGAGCAATTAACTCCTTTAATCCTAAAATATTATTAGAAGTTAAATGTCTAGATAATTTAATATTATTAAACTTTTTAGCTTCTCTTATAGCCCCTTTTGCTATCATAAGATTAAACCTTTTTTCAATCTTCTGAAGCAAAAAATCTCTTGAGAGATTTAAAAAAATTTTTACAAAATAAAAATCTTTTAAATTATTTTTTGTATTTTTCTGCCAAATAAAAATAGATTTTTTCGTAAAAAATTTAACTTCATAAAATCTTATCATCCTCTGCTTATCATTTGGAGATATTTTATCCTTACATTTTGGATCTAGTTTGATTAATTTTTTATAAAACGCTTGATTTCCAATTTTGCGATATAATTTTACTATTTTACGTCTTTTTGAATTTGAAATATTTGGTATTTTTGCAATACCTTCGGTTAAAGCTTTAAAATATAATCCTGTACCACCAACAATAATAGGTATTTTTTTTCTTTTAACAATTTCTTTAATTTTTTTTTCTACTAACTTAAGCCATTCTCCTGTTGAAAAATTTTTTTTTACACTCAAAAAACCAAAAAGATGGTGCTTAATTTTTTTATAATTATCTGGTCTGGCGGATAAAATTTTTACTTCTTTAAAAACCTGCATACTATCTGCATTAATGATTTCTCCGTTAATTTTTTTTGCAAGGTAGATGGCAAGGTCAGACTTTCCAGAAGCTGTTGGGCCAGCTAGTAGAATTACTTTTTTCATAAAAAGATTATTTTATTTTTACACCAATATATCGTGTTGTATTTTGAAGATCGATAATTGTTAACAGAATAGTTTTTTTACCAGATTGAATTTGTTTCTTTAATTTTTTTTCAAAGTCTTTTACATTTTTAATTGGATCATTTTGCAAAGATACAATTGCATCTCCTGGTCTTACAGCAAGTAATGCCATCGCACCATTTGGATCAATCTTTTGAATAATTACTCCTAATTTATTTTTTAGTTTAGTTCTATTTTTTTTATCTTCTTCTTCAATATCTCTTACATCAATTCCAAGACTTTCAAGCGTTTGATCTTTTGATTTTGTAGGAATCTTTTCTTTAAATTCAGCCGTATCTTCTAACCTGCCCAGTATAACTGTTTTTGAAATTTCTTTTTTATTTCTCCAAATTTTTAATGTTGCAGCTTTACCAACTGGCGCTTCCCCAACTAATCTTGGTAAATCTCTCATTGTCTTTACTTTTTTTCCATTAAATTCAATAATAATATCTCCAGGCTCTAATCCTGCTTTATCGGCTGGACTTCCTTTATTAACATCAGTAACTAATGCACCAATTGTTTCTTTTAAAGCTAAACTATCTGCTATTTCTTTTGTAACAGTTTGTATTCTAACCCCTAACCAACCTCTTTTTGTTTCTCCAAATTTAATTAATTGATCAAT
>JAYNJZ010000009.1:0-21054 GCA_038110645.1 Candidatus Pelagibacteraceae bacterium | reverse complement strand
GGCATTTGCCATGCTTCTTGATTATCAATTCTTTTTCCAACAAATATTTTTTTTTGATCATTAAAAACCATCATACCAACACCTTTACGGTATGGTAGATTATTAAATTTATTCATGATGCTTTTAAAAGTTTAATTGCATACTTAAGTTGGTTATCTGACTTAGTATTGATTTTAAAATTTTCCTTATCTCTTTTAATCGTGATATCAGGCTCAACACCTTTTTCATGTATTGATATACCCGATGGCAGGTAATACTTTGCAGTAGTTAATCTTAATCCGCCTCCATTTTTAAGCGGTATTATTGATTGAACAGATCCCTTACCAAAACTTTTTTCACCAAGTATTATAGCTCTCTTATGATCTTTTAGAGCGCCAGAAACTATCTCTGATGCTGAAGCAGAGCCTTTATTTATAAGAATAATTAATGGTTTATTATTGATTTTATCACCTTTTTTAGCATTAAAGATTTTAATATCGTTTTTATCTCTACCTCTTGTAGAAACTATTTCTCCACCATCTAAAAATGTTTCTGTAATTTTAATTGCTTGTGAAAGTAATCCACCAGGATTATTTCTCAAATCTAATATGTATCCATCTAATTTTTTATTTTTTATTTTTTGTATTTGCTTTAGTAATTGATCATGACTTTGTTCATTAAAAGCTCTGACTCTTAAATATCCAATATTTTCTTGTACCTCGGAAGTAACCTCTCTAATTTTAATTATATCTCTAGTTATTTTAAATTTTAACTCGTCATCAACATCAACTCTTCTGATAGTAATTTCAATAATTGTACCGACTTTTCCGCGCATTAATTTTACCGCATCTAGTAAACTCATTCCTTTTACCTGTTTATTATTAATTTTAACAATATAGTCTCCAGCCTGAACCCCAGCCTTATCGGCAGGTGTATCTTCAATAGGTGAAATAATTTTTATCAAACCACCCTCCATAGTAATTTCAATCCCTAAGCCACCAAATTCTCCTTTAGTATCATCATTCATATTTCTAAATGATTCTGGACTCATATAAGCAGAATATGGATCGAGAGATTGCAACATTCCATTAATTGCAGAATCAATTACATCACTTTGTTCAACTTCATCAACATATTCTTCTTTTAATGTATTTAGAACATCACTAAATAAATCAAGCTTTTGATAAAGCTTATCACTTGGGTTTGCATGTACCTTCAAAGAAAAATTGAAGGTAAAAAATATTATAAAAATATATTTTAAAATTTTATTCATTAAGCTTTATGGTATGGATGATTAGCTAATATTGTAGCACATCTATAAATTTGTTCACATAAAATAACTCTTACTAATGAGTGTGAAAATGTCATACTGCCTAGAGATATTTTATTAAATTTTATATTTTCATCAGAAAAACCTTTAGGTTGTCCAATAAAAAAATTGATTAATTCAACTCTATCATTATTAAATAATGAAATTTTTTTTGAAAAATCAATTGTACTTAAACTACTACCTTTTTCGTCTAGAATAAAATTCTTTATATTTTTATTTTTATTTATCTTATAATTTTTGTGGTTATGTATTTTATTTATCTCAATTTTTAAAATTCCACTTTTTTTTAAAGAATTTATTCTATTTATATAGATATTACATAATTCATTTTCTAATCCTTTATTAAGACGACCTTCACATAATATATTTATTTTCATTAAACAGTAATTTGCTGTTTAGGCAAAATATCTTCCCACATTTTTTCAAGATTGTATGAAGATCTTTTTTCAGGATGGAAAATATGTATTACTATTTCTATTGCATCAATCAATTTCCAGTCATCACTTTCATGACCTTCTATTCTGCAGTTATCTAAACCACATGATTTTAATTTTTGAGCGGTAATTTCTGAAATTGCCTGTATATGTCTAGATGAAGTACCACTTGCAATGATCATATAATCTGCAATTGAACTTTTATCTTTGAGATCTATAACAACAATATCTTGAGCTTTGCTGTCGTCTAATATTTGATAAACTTGATTTATAATTTTATTTTTCAAATTTTTAATTATTTGTTTTATATAGTCTATTTTTAATACTTGATGAAGATATTTTTATCCCTTTGTCTTTGATATATATCCATGATTTCTGTGGTATTATTTTTGAAGTATCATATTTTTTTAATAAAAATTTATGATATTTTCGAAAAAAAACAGATTTCTTTAACTCTTTTTTATAACCAGGTCTATTTATTATCACTAATGTGGAGCAATTCATTAATTGGGGTAAATTTTTCCATTTGTGAAGACTTTTGACATTGTCAGTTCCTATTAGAAAAAAAAGTTTATTATTATGATATTTTTTTTTAATAAAGTTAACTAATTGAAAAGAATATTTTTTATTAGACTTGTTAACAATAATTTTTTTAAATTTTTTTACTATATTTTTAGAAAGCGATATTCTATCTTTATAAGAATAAAAGTATTTTTTTTTTAATAAAGGATTTTTTTCGGAGACAGACCATATTAATTTTTTTAATTTTAATTTTTTAATGAACAACCTAGCAATATGAATGTGACCTTTATGAGGAGGGTCAAAAGATCCCCCAAAGATGCCTATGCTCTGTTTTTCTATTTTTTTCAAGGACGTGTTTGACCTTTGCCATTTACGACATATTTATAACTTACAAGCTGTTCAAGACCAACTGGTCCTCTAGGGTGCATTTTATTAGTTGATATACCCACTTCTGATCCAAGTCCGAATTCATAGCCATCAGCAAATTGAGTAGATGCATTTGTCATAATAATTGAGCTTTCAACATTTCTTTCAAATTTTTTTATATTTTTTTTATTTTTTGAAATAATGCATTCAGTATGATTAGTTCCATATTTCTTTATATGGCTAATTGCTTCATCAATGTTTTTAACTAACTTTACAGATATTTTTGAGTCTAAATATTCAGTAGACCAATCCTTTTCTTTTGCTAAGTAGCAATTTTTAAATATTTTTCTGATATTGCTGTCGCCAATTATCTTACAGCCGTTCGCTTCGAGAGCATTTAATATTTTGTAAATATCGTTTTTTTTTACTGATTTATTTATTAAAAGAGTTTCAGCAGCACCACAGATACTCGTCTTCCTTAATTTTGAATTCAATACAATTTTTTCTGCTTGATTATAATCATACTGATTATCAATATAAACATGGCATAAACCTTCAAGATGGCCAATAGTTGGAACACTCGACAATTCTAAAACTTTTTTAACAAGACCTTTACCACCTCTAGGAATAATAATATCAATATAGTTTGACATTTTTGATAACATTAAATCAACAATTTTTCTGTCAGTGTTATTGACTAGCTGAATACAATCTTGGTTAATTTTATTTTTTTTTAAGCTAGACCTAAATAAATTTGATATCACGATATTAGATTGAAGTGCTTCTTTACCACCTCTTAAAATCGCTGAATTGCCAGACTTAAAACTTAATACAGATACATCAGATGTTACATTTGGTCTTGCTTCGTAAATGACACCTAATACACCTATAGGCATTGTAATACGATTAATGATTAAACCATTTGGTCTTTTCCATTTAGCTATAATTTTATGTGTTGGATCTTTTAATGAAATCACTTCTTGTATTGAATTTAGTATAGATTTAATTCTTTCTTTATTTAGTAAACTACGATCAATTAAATTTTCTTTTATTTTATTTTTTGTACTATTTGTAATATCAATTTTATTGGCTTTAAGTATTAAATTAGTATTATTTTTTATATTTGTATAAAAGTGTTTTAAAACGGAATTCTTTTTTTCTTCTGTTAAAAGCGAAAGTTCTCTCGAAGCTTTTTTTGCTTTTATACCTAAAGTTTGGATATATTTTAATTTATTCATTTATTTAAAACCATATTATCAATATGTATTACTTCACCACGTGAAGTGTATCCTAATATATTTCTAATATTATCACTTTTTATACCTTTAATTTTTAATACCTCGTCACTTGAATAAGAAACAACACCAGTACCAATTCTATTTTTTAATTTGTTTAAAATTGATACCGTGTCTCCTCTTATGAACTTTCCACTAACATTTATTATACCAACAGGTAATAAGCTTTTACCTTTTTCAATTGCATTTATTGCACCGTCATCGATAATTATTGAGCCTTTATCTTTAAGGGTACCAAGAATCCATTTTTTTTTAGCATTATATTTATTTGTAGTAGGGATAAACATTGTGTAAATTTTATTCTCTTCTAATTTTTGTACAGGGTTATTGACTGATCCTTTAGTTAAAATCATTCTACATCCAGCATCCATGCATATTTTGGCTGCATCGATTTTGGTTATCATTCCACCGGATCCATAATCACTTAGACTTTTAGTTGCACTATTTATAATTTTATTTGTAATATTACTAACTTCTTTAATATGTTTTGCATCTTTAAATTTTCTTGGATCTTTTGTGTATAGGCCGTCTATATCTGATAGCATGATTAATGTGTCAGATGATGTAATTTGTGCAACACGAGCTGCTAATCGATCATTATCACCGTATCTTATTTCATTAGTAGCGGTGGTATCATTTTCATTTACAATAGGTATACCATTTAGTTTAAAAATATTTTCTATAGTATCCTTTGCATTTAACGCTCTTCTTCTGTTTTCGGTATCCTCAAGGGTTAATAAAATTTGCCCAACTTTTAATTTTTTCTTAGATAATGAGTTTTTAAAGAGATTAATCAGCTCTATTTGACCAACAGCTGACACAGCCTGAAATTCTTTTAATTTTAAATTTTTTCTATTAATTTTAAGATATTTACATCCTAAAGCAATCGCACCGCTTGTAACAATTATTATCTCAATCTTTTTTTTGGTAAGTTTAGCAATGTCTTCTGAAAGTTTATTGACCCAGTTGATATTTACTTTATTATTTTTTATCAACAAAGAAGAACCAATTTTTATAACTAATCTTTTTGATTTATCTAATATCATTTTAATGCTCTCAATAGTTCTTTAATATTACTTTTTTTTAAAATTGATATTTTAAAAAAATCTTTTTTAATATTTACTTTAAAATTATCAATTTTTTCATTAATTTCTTTCTCATCTAGTAGATCAGTTTTATTAAAAGCGATAATTTCTTTTTTATTAAGAAGCTCGTAACTATATTTTTCAAGTTCATTTCTTATTATTTTATAACGACTTACTAAGTTTTCTTCGTTTATATCTATTAAATGTAATATACTTTTGCATCTTTCAATATGTTTTAAAAATTTATCACCTAGACCCACTCCTTTATGTGCGCCCTCAATTAATCCCGGAATATCAGCAAAAACTATTTCTTGTTCATCTACATTTGCAACACCTAAGTTTGGGTTTAGTGTTGTAAAAGGATAATCAGCTATTTTTGGTTTTGCACGTGTTATAAGTGATAAGAAACTAGACTTTCCTGAATTTGGAAAACCCACAAGTCCAACATCAGCTATAATTTTTAATTCTAACCAAATTTCAAACTCTTCACCTTTGGATCCATTGGTAGTTTTTCTTGGAGCTTGATTTGTTGAGCTTTTAAATCTTGTATTACCAAGTCCACCTTTGCCACCTGTGGCAATTTTAATTTTTTCACCTTCTTTTACCAAATCAAAAAGTAATGTTTTTTTATCTTCAGCATATACTTGAGTTCCAACTGGAACTTTTAAAATAAGTTCTTTACCTGATGCACCAGTCTTATTATTACCTTTCCCATTTTCACCTCTTTCAGCTTTAAAGTGCTGAATAAATCTAAAATCGATCAATGTGTTTAATCCATTAACCGCTAATAGTTTTACTGATCCTCCGTCGCCACCATCTCCGCCGTTTGGTCCACCAAATTCTATAAATTTTTCTCTTCTAAAACTACAACACCCATTCCCACCGTCACCAGCCTTTACAGTAATTTTAGCTTGATCTAAAAATTTCATAATAAATTTTTTTATTAACTTAAGACTATTGTCTTAATATGATTTAGTGGGGAATTACAGAGATGAAGGTTTTTCCAAACTTTTTTCTTTGGAATTTAACTGTACCTTCAATTTTTGAGAAAATAGTATGATCTTTTCCCATTCCAACATTTTGTCCTGGATACATTCTTGTACCTCTTTGTCTGTAAATAATATTTCCTGGAATTACTTTTTGGCCACCATATTTTTTTACTCCGAGTCTACGGCCTTCGCTATCTCTACCATTTTTTGACGACCCACCAGCTTTTTTAGTTGCCATTTTTACTTTCCTTTACTAAGCACTTTTTTTAGTTGAAGTTTTGCTCTTCTTTTCTTCTGTTTTCTTTGCTTCGGATAAAAGCTTACCACCTTTTCCAAAGATTTTTGTAATTTGAATTACACTCATTTTTTGTCTGTGTCCATTTTTTCTTCTTGAATTCTGTCTTCTTCTTTTTTTAAAAACGAGAATAGTTTTATTTTTAGTTTGTTTAATAATTTTACCTTCCACTTTTGCACCATCTATAATCGGGGAGCCTAATTCCACATCTTGATTATTATTAATCATTAAAACTTGTTTAAATTCAATAGACTTACCTTCCTGCTCAGAAAGTTTCTCTATTCTTAATTTATCATTGGCACTTACTTTATATTGTTTGCCACCAGTATTGATTACCGCAAAAGTCATATTTATATTTTGGCGCAATATAGCCACCACTATTATTATGTCAAGAAGACAGCTAATTTAAAATTAAAAATTATCCTTTAATTCTCTGAGTTTTTTGAAGACTTCTTGGGGCGATGAACCTTTTAAGCCAAGCTTATTAATTATAGCATGCTCATTGCATCTAAAGAAAATATTGCTCTTCTTTTCAGCAGAAATAGTTGTCGGTATAGTTGGTAGATTATTTTGTCTGAGTTTTTTTACTTTAATTTCTCTTTGCTTTAAATCATTATTATTTTGATCATAAGCTAAACAGAATTTTAAATTACTTTCTGTATATTCATGACCACAATAGATCTTAGTTTCATCAGGAAGAGATTTAATTTTCATAACAGAATTATACATTTGATCAGATGTGCCCTCAAAAATTCTTCCACAACCTAATGCAAATACTACATCGCCGACAAAAGCCAATTTATTTTTTTTGAAATAATAAAAAATGTGACCACTTGTATGTCCCGGTGCAAAATTTAACTCAATTTCCTCACCTTCAAATTTAAATATCTCCTTGTCTTTGATCTGAATATCGATACCAGGTATTCTATTGGCATCATCTTTGAAACCAACTATCTTACAATCATATTCTTTTTTTAATTCATTATTGCCACCAATATGATCGGCATGATGATGTGTGATTAATATATATTCTAATTTTAATTCCAGTTTATTTATTGTTTTGATTATTGGATTTGCCTCAGCAGGATCTATGACGATAGCTTTTTTTGAATTTGGATCAGAAATAATATAAGAATAGTTATCTGAAAGGCAACTGACCAAAGTAACTTTTAATGAGCTCATAATGTATCTAGATATTTTAAATTATCAGAAATTTTATAATAGTTCTATTGGAAAATTTTTATCTAGTCACATTCAAGATCAATTAAAAAAATATTGTTTTTTGTATGATAATCAAAATGTTGGTTGTTTTGGTTATTCTGAACCATATTTAAATTTTTTAAAACAATTTAGTATATCAAGCACATATTGCTTTTCAAAAAGAATGGGAATCTTAGATGACAGTATAATGAAAGGTAATAAAGTTTTAATTGACGAAGAAAAAATACCTTTTCAAGATTCTTTCTTTGATCATATTTTTCTAATTCATTATTTAGAAAATAATTATAATACCAAGGCGAGCCTTAGAGAAATTTGGAGATCATTAGCTCCAGAAGGAAAATTGTATATCATTGTACCTAATAAAAAATCATCATGGTATTTATCTGATAAAAGCCCGTTTTCTTCTGGAAATGGATTTTCAAAAAAACAAATTAGTGAGCTTTTAGAAGATAGTTTCTTCGATATACAAAATATAGATCGGTTAGTTTATTTTCCTAATACCACTATGAAATTTATAAATAATAATAATGCTTTAATTGATAAATTTGGGTCATTTTTTTTTAAATATTTTAATGGTGTTTATTTTTGTGTTGTTAAAAAAAGGATTTATGCAAATGTAAATACTAAATCATTAGTAAAACAAAGCTTGATAGGAAAAGTAATTAAAAAAATATAACTTATTTGCTTACAACAAAAACACCTAATTCAGAAATTAAATTTTTTATTTCTAAGTTATTAGAAGTAATATCGCTAATTTTACTAGAAGAAATTGCAATTGATTTTATAACTTTAATATTATCTAAGGAGCATAAGTTATAAAAATCTTTAATCGAACTCATATGAAGATTTGGCGTATCATACCAAGAGTGAGGCAATGTTTTAGTTATTGGCATTGTTCCAGTTAGCAAAAGATTAAACCTAACTTTCCAATAACCAAAGTTTGGTATTGTGATAATAGCTTTATTGGCAATTCTTAATAATTCGTTTAAAACCTTCCTGGGTTCGTAAAATTGTTGGATTGCTTGGTTTAATATAGCCACATCAAATGATTGATCTGGGTAATTAACTAAATCTTTTTCAGCATCTCCTTCTACAACCGCTAAACCTTTTGTTAAACATTCTTGAACATTTTTTTGATTAATTTCTAAGCCTCTACCATCAATTCTTTTATTTTTTTTAAGGTGGAGTAATAAACTTCCATCACCACAACCTACATCAAGAACACGAGAATTTATGTCAATTAGTCCTGCTAAGACATCATCTTGAATTTTCATTTTTAAAATCCTCGTATGTTGAGTCTAAAAAACCTTTTAAAGTTTGAAAAAACTCTGGCTCATTAACTAAAAAAGAGTCATGTCCATTATTAGTAATAATGTTAACAAAACTAACCTGCGCTCCAATAGAATTTAATGCAATAACTATTTTTTTACTTTCTTCAGTTGTGTAAAGCCAATCCGTTGAAAAAGAAATTATACAAAATTTCACTTTAGTATTTTTAAAAGCTTTTGATAAATCACCGTTATTTAATTTATACAAATCAAAATAATCCATAGCCCTTGTAATATACAAATAGGAGTTAGCATCAAATCGATCAACGAATGCATATCCTTGGTATTTGAGATAACTTTCAACTTGAAAATCAGCATCAAATGAAAAATTTAAACCATCACCCTCTTGAAGCTTTCTTCCAAATCTACTTTGTAATCCTTGTTCTGATAAATAACTTATATGACCAGCCATTCTTGCAACCGCTAAACCGTTCCTTGGAACTTTCCCACTTAAAAAATAGTTTCCAGAGTCCCAGTTAGGATCTGCCATAATAGCTTGTCTGGCCAATTCATTAAAAGCAATATTCTGGGCTGAGTGACTTGCTGCACATGCAATTGGAACTGATGAATATGTTCTTTCTGGATAAAGTGAACAAAACTGCAGTGCTTGCATTCCACCCATTGAACCCCCCAAAACTGATAAAGTTTTTTTGACCCCTAAAAAATCTAATAAATGAGTTTGTGCGGTTACCATATCTTTAATTGTAATCACTGGAAAATCTAAACCATATTGCTTGTTAGTTTTGGGGTTAATTTCTTTAGGACCAGTACTACCCATGCAACCACCAAGTACATTAGCACATATTACAAAATATTTATTTGTATCAATTGCTAAACCAGGACCAACAACTAAATTCCACCACCCCTCTTTACCGGTCACATTATTTGTTCCTGTTACAAATTGATCACCTGATAGTGCATGAAAAACTAAAATTGCGTTTGTTTTAGTCTCATCGAGTTTACCGTATGTTTCGTATGCAATGTCGAACTTATCTAAAGTTTCACCGCAATCCAGTTTGAGCGGCTTATTTATGGTAATTTTTTTTACTTTACTGTAGTCAATATTCATTTTTTTAAATCGCCTTGCGATTTCCTCTTTAGCTGTTTACTACCGCCCGCAATTCGGTAAATCGGCGGTGCTGTTTTGTACTAAAAGGCCGATTCTTTGTCAAACTATCAACTTCTTTTGATTGTATTCTAGAAGTGTTGTAAGTACTTCGAAAATGACTTTACCAAAACCAAAAAATTCAAATATAGAGATATACACTGGTGGATTATCAAATATCCCAAATGTCATAAATCCATTAAAATTATCTGCAAATGAGTCAGCGCTTGGACCTTCGCCTAAAGTACTAGAAATTTTTAAAAATGGTTTTGATTTAAAAAAATATCCAGATGGCAGTAGTACCGATTTAAAAACAACTATTGCTAAAAAATTTTCTGTAAATCAAGAGCAAATTTTAATTGGAGCAGGCTCTGATGAAATAATAAGTTTAATATGCCAATCATTTTTAGAGAAAGATGATGAAGTCATTGTATCTGAAGATTCATTTTTAATGTACAGAATTTACTCACAACTAAATGGTGCAATAGTTAAATTTTCAAAAAATGAAAATAAAAAGTTTTCAGTCAAAGAAACTTTAAAGATGGTTTCTAATAAAACAAAAATAGTTTTCATCGCCAATCCAAACAATCCATCTGGAACATATATTAATTCTGATGAATTATTTAAATTGAGACAAGATTTACCCGAAAATGTTTTGCTTATGGTTGATGATGCTTATGCAGAATTTGTAACTAAAAAAGATTATAAAAGTGGATTAGATATTTTTAAGGACTCAAAAAATACAGTTGTATGCAGAACATTTTCTAAAATTTATGGTTTAGCTAACTTAAGATTAGGCTGGGGTTTTGGCTCAAAAGAAATTATTAAAGCTGCAAATTTATATCGTCCTCCTTTTAATATATCTGGTATTGCAGAAAAGGCAGGTTGTGCAGCCATTCAGGATGATGATTGGATCGAAAAAAATGTAATGCATAATGAAAAATGGTCAAAAATTATGTATGATAAAATTGTTTCAAAAAATATTTTAACAAATGACCCTGCAGCTAATTTTTTTTTATTAAATTTTGAAAAGGCAAAATTAAATTCTGAACAGGCTTTCGATATATTTATAAAGAATAAAATTTTGCTTAGAAAAATGAATTCTTATGGTATTAAAAACTCTCTAAGAGTTACCATTGGTAATGATAAGGAAAATAAAATTTTTTTAGATGTTTTAGAAAATAATTTTTAATGAAAAATATTTCAATTATAGGAATTGGTTTAATTGGTTCATCCTTAGCTAGAGCTGTTAAACAGTATGATTCTGAAATTTTAATACATGTAGTAGATTCATCATTCGAAAATTTAGAAAAAAGTAAAAATTTATCTTTAGCAGACAGTTATAATACAGAAATTAATAAAGAAGTAGAGGTGTCAGAGGTGGTTTTTATTTGCACGCCGATAAGTGCTTATGAAAAAATCTTTAAAGATCTTAAAAAGTTTAATTTAAATAAATCAATTATTACAGATGTAGGATCATCTAAGTTAGAGATTATAGGTTTGGCAAAAAAATTTTTAAAAGATAAAATTTTTGTCCCAGGCCATCCAATTGCAGGTACTGAAAAAAGTGGACCAGAAAATGGATTTAAAGATTTATTTAAAAACAAATGGTTTATTTCTACTACTAGTGAACTTTGTGATACAAGCCATATCAAAATAATAAATGATTTTTGGAAAAATTTAGGATCAAAAGTAGAAACAATGAGTCCTAAAGATCATGATTCTATCATGGCAATAACTAGCCATATACCACACTTGATTGCTTATAATATAGTTGGAACTGCAAGTGAATTGGAAGATGATATCAAATCAGAGGTTATAAAATTTAGCGCTAGCGGTTTTAGAGATTTTACAAGAATTGCTTCCTCTGATCCTATTATGTGGAGAGATATTATGTTGAGCAATAAAGTAGAAATTATTTCATTATTAGAAAAATTTAATAATGATTTATCAAAAACTTTAGATGCAATAAAAAATAATGATGGAAAATATCTGCTTGAAAAATTCAAAAAAACCAAGGAAATTAGAAAAAAAATTATTGAAGCAGGTTTGGATAAAAACTAATTATAAAAACAACCTTCAAGCCTTTTTAAAAACTCTTCACCTTTTAAATTCGGTTCAATAATATCTTTAAATATAAAATTAATTTCTCCAGGGTATTTCAAAAAACTGTTTTTTGGCCAAACTCGTCCAGTATCTAATTGTATTGGAATACAAGCTATATTAAGAGTTTCATAGATTCTTCTGGCCCCTTTTTTTAATGGCACATTTTCATTATGAGGAACGCGAGTTCCTTGAGGAAAAATTATTAACGTTTTTCCATTCGATATATTATTCACAATTTGCTCCGAAAAGTTTAAATTATTTTTTGTAGTTTTTCCTCGATCAATTGGAATACAATTTAATTTTTTTAAATACCAACCAAATATAGGAATATTTATTAACTCCTTTTTTAAAACAAAAAAATTATTAGGAATAATATAGTTGTAAACAAATGTTTCAAACATTGATTGATGTGCAGAGGCCACAAAAAATTTCTGTTCAGTATTAAGAATTTCTGCACCTACTATATTTACTTTTGTATCTAAAATTATTTTACATAAAAAAATAAAGTACCAACCAAGAAAAGAGCTTAGTTTTCTTAGAAAAATTGATGGCAAAATTAAAAAAGGCAATGCAATTAGACAACAAATTATAATTCCTAAATATAATAAAAAATTAAATATTAAAGATTTAAAAAAAATCACTTTATATTATGTTCTCAAGTTTTTGTCTTTTTCTTACAGTCTTTATTTTATTTTTGTCTATTATTATTTCTTCAATTAACGGTCTCATATTATAATTAGAGCTCAAAGTTCTCCCATATGCACCACAATTAGTTATACAGACATATTCACCTTCTTTAAGCATTGAATAATTCTTATAAATTCCAAAGGTATCACTACTTTCACAGATCGGACCCACAAATTCGATTTTTTTATTTATTTTTTTTGAATTTATTTCAACCGGTAAGATTTCATGAAAAGACTCATAGATTGCTGATCTCGCCATATCATTCATACCAGCATCTATAATAACGAAGTATCTTTCTTTTGTTTTTTTTAAATAAATAATTTTAGAAATTATTATTCCTGCATTACCTGTTAGAAATCTACCGATCTCGAAAATTAATTTGATATTTTCTTTTTTATAAAATTTTTTAATTTCATGTCCAAATTTTTCAAAACTAAATTTTTTATCATTCTTAAAATAGGATATTCCCATTCCTCCGCCCAGATCGATGAAGTCAACTTTGAGATTAATTTTTTTTAATTTTAATAAGATTTTAGATATTAAATTTAAAACTTTTTTATAAGCACTTATATCTTTAATTTGACTACCAATATGAACACTTAACAAATGAATTTTAATATTTTTAAGATTTTTTTTAGACTTAATAATTTTAAAAAATTCTTCCTTACTCACCCCAAATTTATTAATTTTTGTACCAGTTGTAATTTTTTTATTAGTTTTAACTTCGATATTAGGGTTAATTCTAATTCCAATTTTTGTAATTTTGTTTAATTTTTTCGAAATTTTATTTATTAAAGAAACTTCATTTTGAGATTCAGCGTTTAATGATAGTATTCCTTTTTGAATAGCAAATTTAATTTCATCCTCAGTTTTACCAACTCCAGAAAATACAATTTTTCTAGGATTAATGCCGGCTTTAAGCGCTAATTTTAATTCTCCGATGGATACCACATCTGCACCAATGTCATTTTTTTTTAATTCTTGTAAAATCTCGATATTTGAATTTGCTTTTATAGCATAACAAATTAATGAATTAGTTGTCTTTAGTGATGATTTTACTAATTTAACGTTTTTTTTAATTTGATCTATTGAATAGACATAAAATGGAGTTTGTTTCTTTTTAGAAATTTTTTTTAAATCTAAATTATTTATAAAAAGTCTTTTATTTTTTATTTTTAAATAATCCATTGAGATTTAGGATTGTTTAATAATTAAATGTGTTTTTTCTTTATAGACAGGTGGACCTTTTTTTCCGCAAGATGCAAGTATGAGTGATGAGATAAATATTAAAATAATAATTTTTTTCATTTAAATTCTTTTTTTAATTTACTAATCATTTTAACTACATTTTTCATCGAAGTTCCACCATAAGAAGTTTTGGAATTTACAGAATTTTCGATTTTTAAAACTTTTAAAACATCCAATTTAATTAATTTATCGATTTTTTTAATTTCTTCAAAATTTAATTGGTCTAAAGACATATTTTTTCTCTCTGCAATATTTACTAATTTTGCAGATTTTTTATGGGCCTCTCTAAAACTCAATCCTTTTTTTACTAAATAATCAGCAAAATCAGTGGCAGTTGTATACCCATAATTTGCAAATTTTTTCATTATTTTTTTGTTAGGGGTTATGCTGTCAACTAACTCTTTCGCTATTTTAAGATTTAAACTTAAAGTATTGAAAGTTTCAAATACAGGTTTTTTATCTTCCTGCATATCTTTGAAATAAGATAATGGTAATCCTTTCATAGTTACTAAAAGAGAATTTAAATTACCGTAAATAGATCCAGATTTTCCTCTCAAGAGTTCTGCAGCATCAGGGTTTTTTTTCTGAGGCATAATAGATGATCCAGTTAGCATTTTATCGTTAATATTAATCATATTTACAATATCTGAATTCCAAAGAATTATTTCTTCAGCAAATCTTGAAAGATGCATTGAACACAGACTTGATACAAACAAAAATTCTATTGCATAATCTCTGTCAGATACTCCATCAATTGAATTATCCGTTGGTTTTAGAAAACCTAATTGTTTAGATGTATAAAATCTATCAATTGTAAAACTTGTACCTGCAAGAGCAGCAGAGCCTAAAGGGTTTTCGGAAGTGTTTTTAATGACATTTATAAATTTTTTATAATCTCTTTTAAACATTTCAACATAAGCTAAGAGATAATGTGAAAATAAAACTGGTTGAGCATTTTTTAAATGAGTAAAACCTGGCATAATCAAATCCTTATGCTTATCAGCTAATTTTATTATAGCTTTTATTAATTTTTTAATTTCAAGGTTTAAATCGTTTGATGCAGAAATTACCCATAATTTGAAATCCGTTGTTACCTGATCATTTCTTGATCTAGCTATATGTAAAAATCCTGCCTCTGGTCCAATAATTTCAAAAAGTCTTTTTTCAATATTTAAGTGTATATCTTCACTATTTTTTGAGAATTTAAATTTTTTTGATTTAATTTCTCTTCTAATTTTTTCGAGACCTTTATGAATTTTTTTTGAAATATCAGATTTAATGATTTTTTGTTTGGCTAACATTTTGCAATGAGCAATAGATCCATCAATATCTTGTTGGTAAAGCTCTTTATCTATATCAATTGATGCATTTATTTCAGTTAAAAGTTCAGAGGGTTTAGATTTCATTCTTTCACCCCAAATTTTATTTGTTTTAGTTTTATTCATATTACTTTAATATTATTTTATGTTTCGTAATTTTATATTATTTTTATTTTTAATTTTTATACTTAATACTAATAATGGTTATTCACAACCAAATATCAATGAATCGTTCACAAATATAGTTCTTCATAAAAAACTAAAAGATTTACCAATTTTTGAATTAAAAAATAAAAACGGAAAACTGATAGTTTTTAATGATTTTTCAGCAAAATTAACTCTTATAAATTTTTGGGCAACTTGGTGTGTCCCATGCAAAAAAGAATTACCAAAGTTAGAGTTTTTATCGAATCAATTTTCCACAAAAGACTTACAGATAATTTTAGTCAATATTGAGGAAAAAAAATATGAGGATATTCAAAAATTTTTTAATGAGTTAAAGATAAAAAATCTTAAAAGTTTTTTTGATAATAAACTAAAATTAACAAAACAACTTTCACTTAGAGGAATACCGATTACCTTGATTGTAAATTCTAGCGGTAAAGAGGTTGCAAGAATAATTGGTGACCTTGATTTCACTGATAAGAGATTTATTACTTGGATAAAAAACTATTAGTTATTTTCCCATAATGTAAGCTAAAGACATTAAAATTACTATTGCACAAAATTGCAACATAATTCTCATTTGCATTAGCTTATTGCTTTTTCTCTTGCTATCCAAATTACCACCAACGAAAAAAGTTTTTAAACCTCTTATTAAAACAACTACTACAGCAATCATTGCTAAAATTGCAATAAATTTTAAAGTATTTTCTGACATACAATTGTCTGTAACACAAAAAAGTAATAAATATAATAAAAATGTCTTTAAAATGTCTTGAATTAAAAAACTCTACAAAAACTTGCAGTAGATTGATTTTTATTTTGCATGGTTACGGTGCCGATGCTAATGATTTACATCCGATTGCTACCTATTGGCAAAGATTTTTGCCAGATACTTTTTTTTGTTTACCAAATGCACCTAATATTTGCCAAGTCAATTCCGGTGGATTTGAATGGTTTGACTTATTACAAACAAATGAAGAAAAAATAATTAATGAAAGCTTAGTTTCTTTAAAAAAACTTGAAGATACAATTAATAAAAAAATTAATATTTTAGGATTGGATTATGAAAAATTAATTTTAGTTGGTTTTTCACAAGGAACTATGATGAGTATTCAGTATGCCATTAGACAAAATAATGAAATTGGAGGTGTTTTAGGATATTCAGGCAAAATTTATAATTATAATATTCTTGAAAAAGAGTTACGCTCGAAACCAAAAATGAAATTTTTGCATGGCAATATTGATGAAATAGTTCCAGTTGAGGAAATGCAAAAGTCTGTAGATTTTTTAAAAAAAAAACAATTTAATGTCAATTATCAAGTATACGAAAATCTTGGACATTCTATATCTCATGATGGAATGAGCGCAGGATTAAGTTTTATTAAAAATATTATTTAATAAAAGTTTGACTTGCGAAAATTTAAAATTTATATAATTTTTAGTTTATGATTGCTTCATCGAGTGAAAATTTACCTCTTGAAAAGTGTCCTGCATTAGTACTTAATGCTGATTATAGGCCTTTAAGTTATTATCCTCTTTCATTATGGAGTTGGCAGGATGCAGTAAGAGATGTTTTTTTAGATCGAGTTAATATTGTTTCGGAGTATGATAGGGAAATTAGAAGCCCTTCATTTAAAATGAAATTACCAAGCGTAATTTCATTGAAGCATTTCATTAAACCTTCTGAGTTTCCTAATTTTACAAGATTTAATGTTTTTCTTAGAGACAAGTTTACTTGTTTATATTGTGGAGACAGAAAAAATTTAACTTTTGATCATGTCGTACCAAAATCTTTGGGAGGACAAACAACTTGGGAAAATGTTGCAACAGCTTGTTCGCCTTGTAATGTAAGAAAGGGAGGTAAATTACCAAAAGCATGTGGCATGATACCTTCAACTCAACCTTATAAACCCACAGAAGAACAATTACATCGTAATGGAAGAAATTTTCCGCCAAATTTTTTACATCAAAGCTGGTTAGATTATCTTTATTGGGATGTTAATCTTGAACCTTAATTAAATTCTTTTTGCAACTTCAATTGCTATTCTAGAGCCAGTTTTTATTGCCAGGTCTAAAAAAGCAAACGGTCCTTTTTTTGTTGCTCCTTCTTCATATGCAAGATCTCGATGATCAAGTTCATCTTGTCTAAATTTTTTTATTTTATTCAATAAATCTTTTTCATTCTTTTCTTCATTTTGCAGATAATTAATTTGGGATTGGTAATGTTGATCTATAACTTCTTCGACCGAGGCAGTACATAACATTGTTGCTTTTTTTCCCATTAAACCAGTAACAAATCCAAGACTTACTCCAAGCATGTCCCAAAGAGGTAAAAGCAATGTAGGTCTAACTTTTCTTTCTGCAAGTTGCTGTTCAAAATATTTTAAATGTTCTTTCTCGTGTTCTTTCATCTCAGAAATTTTACTTTCCATATCCGGATCTGATTTTAATAATTGCAACGCAAGAAGTTGACCATCATATATATTAACCGCACCTCTTTCACCTGCGTGATCGACTCTTATAATTTCTTCAATTTTATTATTTTTTTTCATTCCTTAATATATGAACACATAATAGTAAAAACACAATGTTTGTAAAAAAATTCAGCGTCGATAAAGATAATCCAAATAATTTAAATGTTACTTTTGAACAACCTGCGTCATTTTTCTTCTCGAGTTGTTTTAAAAGCTCATCTTTATTAAGTATATTATCTTTTGAAGTACAAATTTTTGATTCCGAAAAGATATTTTGCTCAATACCAATGTGATATGTTGAAATCATAATATTTATAGTTATTGATAAAATTAAAATATATAACAATTTGAAAAATTTTTTTTTATTTATAATTAAAATTGATAATAAGAATATATTTATGAAAACAGGCACTCTTTGATACTTACAAAGATTACAAGCATAAATACCCATAATATATTCAATATAATAAACAGTTAAAATTATTAAAATATTAGTAATTAGTAAATATTTTAAAATTTTTTCCGTATTCGGCATTAATGGATAAATGCTTCGTAGTTATTATATATAAGATAAGCAATATAAAACCCCAACAATAATAAACTTAAAATTATAATAATTATTTTGCCAGAAAATTTATCAATGTACGGAATAATCTTATGTCCAAATAAATTCAATAATCCTGCAAGTATGAAAAATCTTGAGCCTCTAGTAAGGGTGGCCACAACTATAAATACAAAAAAATTAAAATGAATTAATCCACTTGAAATTGTTAGTAGCTTAAACGGCACAGGTGTAAAACCAGCTATTGCTAACAAAATTATCCAAGCCCAAAAACCTTTTCCAATTTGTATTTGATCTTTAAAACTTTTAAATCCTTCAAATCCATAAAATTCAAAAATATGGACTCCAATTTCTTTATAAAAAAAATAACCAATTGCATATCCAATTATCCCTCCAACTACTGATGAAACAGTGGCAATAGTTGCAATTTGTAACCATCTTTTTTTTTGAGCAAGGGTCATTGGTATGATCATGACATCAGGAGGTATTGGGAAAAAGATACTCTCTATAATGCAAATAAATGATAGAAAAAATCTTGCACTTTTATGCGCCGCTAGAGCAACAGTTTTTTTAAACAAATCTTTAAACATATTTATTTAGAAATATAATAGATATATAGTTTAATTAAACAAACTATAAATACTAATTTATGGAGGGGGCGAATGGCGGAATTGGTAGACGCAGCGGATTCAAAATCCGCCGGGTAACCTTAAGGGTTCGACTCCCTTTTCGCCCACCAAAAAATGGATTTTAAAAAATTTAATAACTTATTTGAACTATTTGAACTTCAAAAAAATAAATTTAAAAGTAATGAATTTTTACATTCTATTAATAATGATAAATCTATCAATTCATTAACTTGGTTGAATGTATCAGAAAAAATTGAGTCATTAGCTAATTATTTAAAAGAACAAAAAGTTGAAAAGGGTGACAGGATTATGCTTGTGTCCGAGGGCAGGCCTGAATGGATGATTAGCGATCTTGCAATCTTAGCAAACGGCGCAATTACAGTTCCAAATTACACTACATATACTCAAAAAGATTTTGAATTTATTTTAAACGATTGTGAACCGGTTGGGTTAATAGTCTCAAATGAGAAATTGTATAAAACAATTTTAAATGCTTCAAAAGTAATTAATTTTAATTTTAAATTTATAATAAGTTTTGATGAATTAAATAATATTCAGAATATAAAAAATATTAAAAATCAAAATCACAAAAATATCAATTGCAACGCTACCAGAAAAGATCCAGCTTGCATCATTTATACTTCAGGAACGCAAGGCAATCCTAAAGGAGTAGTTTTAAGTCATGGCGGAATACTTGCCAATTGTGAAGATGCAGTAAACCTAGTTCAAAAATTAAATATTGAACAACCAAGGTTTATTACATGGTTACCATTATCTCATTCATATGAACATACGGTTCAATTTGTTCAAATTTCATTAGGTGCAAAAGTATTTTATTCACCAATAATTGAGAAGCTTCTTGAAAATATAAAAATAGTTAAACCACATATTATGACAGCAGTTCCAAGATTTTATAATAATCTTTACAATAAAATGAATGCTTCTGTAAAAAAATCTTCAAAAATAAAAAGATCATTGTTTTATAAAACTTTGGAGCTGGGTGGCAAAACTTTCAATAAAGAAAAGCTTAGTTTTATTGAGAACATAATTAATAAAATTTTAGAAAAACTAGTAAGAAAGAAAGTCATCAAAAATTTTGGCGGTAATTTAAAGGCATTTGTTTCAGGAGGTGGTCCATTAGATAAAAACGTAGGGTTATTTTTAAATGCATTAGGTTTGAAAACATTACAGGGATATGGATTGACTGAAACATCTCCAGTTGTTTCTTGTAATCCAGTAAATAAAATTAAAATAGAAACCGTTGGTACAATTTTTTCTAATAACGAAGTAAAAATAGCAGATGATGGAGAAATATTAGTCAGAGGTGAAAATGTAATGCTAGGATATTGGAAAAATAATGATGCCACAAACCAAGTTCTAAAAGATAACTGGTTATATACAGGAGATATCGGAGAAATAGATAGTGATGGATATTTAAAAATTACTGATAGAAAAAAAGATATTATTGTAACTGTTGGTGGAGATAATATTTCTCCTTCAAAAATTGAAAACTTACTTTGTTTACATGATGAAATTGAACAAGCTTATGTTCATGGAGATAATGAGAAGTATCTATCATGTTTAATTGTTTTAAATAAAAATTTTGAAAATAATAATAAAAAAATTAAAGAACTTATTGAAATAACAAATAATGAACTTACTTTAGTTGAAAAAATAAAAAAATTTAAAGTTATTGAAGAAGAATTTACAATTGAAAATGAATTATTAACACCAACAATGAAGATTAGAAGGCATAAAATAAAAGTTAAATATAAAAATATTTTAGAAAATTTTTATAAAAACTAACTAAAAGTATTGAAAACATTAACTTTTTGTAATAAAATTATTTTTTTTTATTTAAACTTTGAATTGAATAAAATTTTTTGTATATTTTATAAAGTTTTTATCTTTTGTG
>JAYNJZ010000008.1:0-21413 GCA_038110645.1 Candidatus Pelagibacteraceae bacterium | reverse complement strand
AGAGAGGCAAGCAAAAGAACGATTGGTCAAAGACATTTTGATGTTCAATTGATGGGAGGAATCATTCTTCATCAAGGAAAAATTTCAGAAATGAAAACTGGGGAAGGAAAAACTTTAGTTGCGACTTTAGCTGCATTTCTTAATGCCCTAAAAGGTAAAGGTGTACATATCATTACGGTTAATGATTATCTTGCAAAAAGAGATGCTGAATGGATGGGTCAGATTTACAAATTTCTAGGTTTATCAGTTGGTTGTTTGACGGGCGAAACACCAGATGAAGAAAGAAAGAAAATTTATCAATCAGATATTATTTATGGAACTAATAATGAATTTGCTTTTGATTATCTTAGAGACAATATGAAATTATCATTAGAAGAAATGGTACAGCGTGATTTTGAATTTTGTATAGTTGATGAAGTTGATAGTATTTTAATCGATGAAGCTAGAACGCCACTTATTATTTCTGGACCGGCAGAAGATACTTCTACTGAATATTTCTTGTGTAATAAAATAGTTAATAACCTCAATGATCAACATTACAAAAAAGATGAAAAGGATCGAAATGTTACTTTAAATGATCAGGGAGTTGATGAAATAGAAAAAAAATTACTTGAACTAAATTTATTGAAAGGTGATAATTTTTATGATCCAAGAAATATTTCTCTAGTTCATAATATAAATCAATCTTTAAAAGCAAATGTATTATTCCATAAGGATAAAGATTATATTGTAAAAGATAATTCCGTTCAGCTAATCGATGAATTTACTGGACGTGTGTTGGAAGGAAGACGTTACTCTGATGGCTTGCATCAAGCAATTGAAGCAAAAGAAGGGGTGCCAATTCAAAATGAAAACCAAACATTTGCATCTACAACTTATCAAAACTATTTTAGATTATATAAAAAACTCTCTGGTATGACTGGTACAGCAATGACTGAGGCTCAAGAATTTTTTGATATTTATAAACTTGATGTAGTAGAAGTTCCTACAAATGTAGCTGTGGAAAGATTAGATTTAAATGACCAAATTTATAGAACTGAAAATGAAAAAATAAATGCAATAATTGAAAATATTAAAGAAGCAAATAATAAAGGTCAACCAGTTCTAGTTGGAACAACTAGTATAGAAAAATCAGAGCAATTATCTTTACAATTAAAAAACAATAATATTTCTCATAATGTTTTGAATGCAAAATATCATGAAAAAGAAGCTTCAATCATTGCTCAAGCTGGACGTTTAAAAGCAGTTACGATTGCAACCAATATGGCTGGTAGAGGTACAGATATTCAGTTGGGTGGAAATCTTGAATTAAGAAAACAAGAAGCTTCGGATGTTAAAAATGAGGAGATACTTTTCAAAAAAGAAAAGGAAGAAGTTATGACTGCTGGTGGGTTATTTGTTATTGGAACAGAGCGTCACGAAAGTAGAAGAATTGATAATCAATTAAGAGGTAGATCTGGTAGACAGGGTGATAAGGGTAAATCGATATTTTTCTTAAGTCTAGAGGATGATTTGATGAGAATATTTGGATCTGAAAGGATAGATTCAATGCTTCAAAAGCTTGGTTTTAAAGAAGGAGAAAGTATTGATCATCCATGGATAAATAAAGCGCTAGAAAAAGCACAACAAAAAGTTGAGGCGAGAAACTTTGATATTAGAAAGTCATTATTACAATTTGATGATGTAATGAGTGATCAAAGAAAAGTTATTTATGAGCAGAGACTAGAGATATTAAAAACAAAAAATATTTATGAAATAACAAATAATTTTTTTGAGGATGTATCTTTGGATATAATTAATTACTCAAAATTACCTTTGGAAAATTTAGATAAAAGTATTCTTAAATCAAGAATAGAAAGGATACTAGGATCAAAACTTGAAAATTCAGATATAGACGAATTCTTGAAATTAAAACAAGATGAAAAAGTAAATAAATTAAGAATTAAATTTAATGATAAAAGAAAAGAAAGAATTAATAAGATTGGAGATGAAATTAATAAGGATGTAGAGAAAAAAATATTTTTACAAAATTTAGACTTTGAATGGAGAAGCCATTTACAATATCTAGAACAATTAAGGCAGGTCATTGGTCTTAGAGGATATGGTCAAAAAAATCCAATAGATGAATACAAAAGGGAAAGTTTTAGTTTATTTCAACAACTCTTAGAAAAGATCAAAGAAAATATCGTAATTTTCTTATCCAATATTGAAGTTACAATTGCTGATCAAATGAAAGATGAATTATCAAAAGACTTATCAAAAACTAGTAGACCAAAGGGATGTCTACTGGAAAATAATGAGAAAAGTAAAATTTCTAGGAATGAAAAATGTCCTGCATCAGGTAAAAAATTTAAATCTTGCTGTGGAGCTTTAATTTAATAATAAAAAAGCAAAAATCGAAATAACTATAAATCCAGAAATTATATAAGCTAATTTTTTATTCTGTGTAATATAACTTTTTATATTCGATTGACTAATATTTTCAAAGGATACAATATCGGCTGGAAGGTTATTTCCAACATTTTTAAATTTATTAGTTCTTTCATCTAAAATTTCTTTTGAAGATTTACCTTTATAAAATTGTATATGATTAAATATCACTTGTTTAATATCATTGGACATTAAATCAGGATTTCTATGTGCTCCGCCTAATGGCTCATTTAATATTCCATCTATAATATTATATTTATGTAAATCTTGTGCTGTTAAATGCATTGCAACTGCTGCATCTTTCGATTTTGTTGCATCTTTCCATAAAATAGATGCGCATCCTTCTGGTGATATCACAGAATAAATCGAATGTTCTAACATCAAAACTTTGTTTGAAGTTGCAAGTGCAATGGCACCACCCGAGCCACCTTCTCCAATGACTATTGAAATTATAGGCACTTTTAAACTTAAACAGCAACTAATTGATTGTGCAATTGCCTCGGCTTGACCTCGTTCTTCTGCACCCTTGCCCGGATATGCACCAGGTGTATCAATAAAAGTAATTACAGGAATATTATAATTTTCTGCTAATTTCATTAATCTGATACATTTTCTATAACCCTCTGGTCTCATCATTCCAAAATTCCTTTTAATTCTAGACTGTGTATCGTTACCCTTTTCTTGCCCAATGACTAAAACTGACTCTCCGTTAATTTTTGCAAATCCTGTTATTGCTGCTTCATCATCCCCAAAATTTCTATCTCCAGAAATCTGTTGAAAATCCTCAAAAATTGAAGAGATATAAAACTCTGCCTTTGGTCTACTTTCATGCCTTGCAATTTTTGTTTTCTTCCAACCGTCTAAATTAGAATATATTTCGTCTATTTTAGTTTTTATCTTTCTCTCTAGTTCATGAATTTGAGTATTATCTATTGTAGATAATACCCCTTCTTCATTAAAAGGATGTTTTAGTTCTTCTAAACTCTTATCAAGTTGCTCGAGGTCTTTTTCAAAATCTAAATAATGCATTCAATCCTACAAACTAAATTCACTTTTTATAAATATATTTTTTAAATTATCTAATTGAAGTGTATCAAATATTTTTATGATAGCCAAAATATCTCTAGTATAATCTTTGTTAGAGTCATTTAATTGACCGATAAAATTCAAGGTTTTTAATAATGCTTCATCATTTATTTTTTTCTCCAAAGAATTAAATATCTCGTTTGGAATATAAATTTTCTTTTCATAAACTGTTTTTGATAAAGAATTAGGTAAATCAATTTTATCTCTGTGAAGAATATTTATAAATGCAATGTCTTTATTGTTTAGCTTATACTGATTATCTTTAATTTTCTTATCAAAGTCATTTAAAATTTGCAAAATTCTTTTTTTTTCTTTTTTATCAATTTTTTTATTTAGTAATTTTTTAATCTCTGAAGAATAAAAATAAGTATTATTAAAATTTTCATTATTCTGATTTTGATTTCTTTTAAAAATACTTAATTGCGCGACAAGATCTGCATTAATTAAAGTAGGTTTTGTTTTATAAATTTTATCTAATTCACTAAAATAAACAGGAGAAACAACTTTTTCCAATCCATTTAAAGTTAATTTATCTTTAAATTCATTCAAAATTTTAAGTTTTCTTTCTGGATCATTTGTTAGTAACATTGCTTGGTATAAAATTGCGTGAGACTCAGGGCGTTTAAGATTTTTTACAGCTTCATCTACTTCAAACAATTGGGCAAAAGAAAATTTATATTTTTTATAAATGTCTAAAATTTTTTCATGTTGATAAAGATTTTCATTTACTGATCTCTCTAAAAATATTACCAAATTATTTAAACTTTCTTTATTTTGATCAGAACTATTTTCCATTTTTTTGTCTAGAAGTTTATTTGCTAAACCACTTTTAAAAAAATAATTTCTCAATTCTTTACTTTGAGAGAAGTTTTCAAAATTTACCTCAAGATCTTTATGTGTCACTAACGTCAAATGAGAATTGAATACATTTTTAAAATTTGGATCACCTTTTTTTTCAGAAATTCCAATCATAAAATTTATTGTTTTTAAAAAAAAAGGTTCCAACGAGGCTGTCTCACGTGTAAGTTCAAGTTGAGACTGGGCTTGATTATTTTTCTTATTATAAATTAAACAAAAAATTTTATATTTTTCTAAATCCACGCTTTGTAAATCTGCAAGCATTAATTTTGTATATGAACATGCCTTATCGATTTGCCCTAATGACAGATAATGATTAAATAAAAAAACCAAAAATTTTGTGTTCCTATTAATCATTTTATTTTGATCAATTACCTGATCAATTAATTCCATTTTTTTATTTTTAATTAACCAATCAACAATGAGCTCTAAATGCTTAGATCCTTTATCTTCGAAAACATTTATATTTGTTTTGGTAAATAAAATTTTTTCCGATAGTTCTACAAAGCTTTTTCTTTCAATATCTAATAAGTTTTTACTTATTCTTTGATAAAGTAATTGATCAATTCCAGACCAAAAATTTAATGTAATCTTTATATCCTCTGGTTCATATAGGCCAAAAATCACTTCATCATCATTAATAGTATTTGATTGATTGATTTGATTTACACTGAGATTTAATTTTTCTTTATCAAAAATAGTTTTTGGCAAATCAGAGTTTTCACTATTCTTATTTTCATTAATTTTATTATTTTCAGTATTTTTATTTTCAATTTTTAGTTCTTTAGATTTTTTCCATATATCTTTTTGTTCTGCATTTAAGGGTAACGCAAACAAAGAAAGTAGTAATAAAGTAAAAAACTTTCTACCTAACGGGAATAACAATTTCATTGGATAAAGTTTTTTTTCCAGATTTAGTTTCTGGAGATATATCTAGGTAATTTATCAAATATATTACACCAAAAAGAATTATTAGAACTGGAAGAATTTTTTTAAAAATTAAATTTTTAATCATATTAAATTAGTTTTATAAACATTTTAGTCAAAAATGTGTTATTAAATTAATATTAATCAGTACACAATGTTAAAAACTATAGTTTTAGTCGGTATGATGGGTTCTGGAAAAACCTCTGTAGGTAGAGAACTTGCAAAATCTTTAGATATCAATTTTATTGATAGCGATCAGCAAATAGAGCTGAAATACAGAAAGAAAATTCCTCAAATTTTTGAAATTAAAGGTGAAGCATATTTTAGAAAAATTGAAGAAAAAATATGTATTAAATTAATTGATGGCGATCCAAAAGTTTTATCTTTGGGAGGAGGGGCTTTTTTAAATAATAATATAAGAAAAAAAATAAAAAAATGTGCGTTTTCAATTTGGATTAATACAAGCTTAGAAAATATTTATAATAGATTAAGTAAATCAAAAAATAAACGACCAATGTTAGATTATAATAATTTAAAAAACTCTATAAAAGAAATCTATAATAGTAGAAAAAAAATATACGAAAAAGCAGATTATACAATTAAATCAAAATCTGATAACAAAAAAAATATTATTAAAAAAATTATGAAAAAATTATGAAAACTTTAATTGTAAATACTTCATCTAAGAAATATCCAATTTATATTGGTCAAAATATACTTTCGAAATTTAATATATTTAAAAAAAAACATCTTAAAAATACAAAAAATATTTTAATAGTAACTTCAAAAAGTATTCCTAAAAAATATTTAAGCCAATTTAAAAATAAAATAAAAAATGTTAAATTTTACTCTGTTATTTTGCCAGATGGTGAAAAAATAAAACAATATGAGCATTTGGTCAAAATTACTAATTTATTATCTAAATATAACTTCGGAAGAAACGATTGTATTGTTGCTCTTGGTGGCGGAGTAATAGGTGATCTCGTAGGATTTGCATCAAGTGTATTTAAGAGGGGAATAAATTTTGTACAAATACCGACTACGCTACTTGCCCAAGTTGACTCATCGGTTGGAGGAAAAACTGGAATAAATAATAAATTTGGGAAAAATCTAATTGGTACTTTTTTTCAACCTAATTTTGTTTTAATTGATATAGATACACTTTCATCTCTTCCTAAAAGAGAAATGATTGCAGGCTTTGCAGAAATTTTGAAATATTCATTAATTTTAGATAAAAAATTTTTTAACTGGTTAAATAAAAATGGAGACAAAATTATAAAAAGGAAATCTCAAAATTTAATATCTAATGCAATCTTTAAAAGCTGCAAATATAAAGCATATGTTGTGAAAAAAGATGAAAAAGAGAAAAATTTAAGAGCAATTTTAAACTTCGGGCATACATTTGCGCACGCACTCGAAACGGTTAATAAATATTCTAATAAAATTATTCATGGCGAAGCTGTATTGATCGGGATGATGGTCGCATCCAGACTTTCAAACCATATGGGTTATTTAAAAAATAATGAACTTAAAGAAATTATTTCTTTATATAAAAAATTAAAATTAAATTTTAGTTATAAAAAGTTTGTAAATTTAAAAAATATGAAAAAAATTTTTCAGATTATGAATAATGATAAAAAATCTGATGGAAAAAATATTAAAATAATTCTTTTAAAAAAAATTGGATTATCTATAATTAAGGATACTAAATTGAAAAAAACTTTTATTCCCTTAATTCAAAAAGATATAAAAAATGGAAATTACTGACTATTTACCTGTTTTTTATATTGCTATTTTAATTATAATTTCTGGAATGTTTTCTGGTTCAGAAACTTCTGTAACTTCAGTAAACAGAAGTAAAATTCATAAATTGGCAAATAAGGGTGATAAAAAAGCAAAAAAATTACTTAAATTAATTGATAATAAAAATGATCTTATAAGTTCAATATTGGTTGGTAATAATATTGTTAATATTCTTGCATCAGTATTGGCGACTGCAGTTTTAATTGAATACTTCGGTAGTGAAGGTATTTTTTATTCTACTTTAGTCATGACCTGCTTAATTGTCATTTTTGCAGAGGTCTTACCCAAAAATATTGCACTTATTAAAGCTGATAGATTTGCACTTTTTTTTTCTTGGCCATTAACAATCTTCGTAAAAATTTTTTATCCAATTAACTTAATATTAAAATTGTTAAACAATATGATTTATAAAATATTTAGTATCGATCATAAAAATGTTGAACATTCAGTCACCGAAGATATTCGAAACATGATTGACATGCATGAAGATGAGGGTGATCTACATAAAGATGAGAGTGAAATGATAAATGCTATTCTTGATTTAAAAGAAATAACTGTAGAAAAAATAATGACACATCGAAAAAATATATTTTCACTTAATTTAAAAGAAACTGAAAAAATTTACGCAACTATTGCTAAAAGTTCTTTTAGTAGAATTCCAGTTTGGGAAAATGATCCAAATAATATTTTAGGTATAATTCATGCGAAAAATATATTGAGTAATTTAGATGATAATGGGAAAATTGATTTAAATAAAATAAAACAAGGTATCATTAAGCCTTGGTTTATTCCTGAGACTACTAAAGTTAAAGATCAATTAAATGAATTCATTAAAAGAAAAGAAAAAATTGCATTTGTGGTTGATGAATATGGAGAATTAATGGGATTAATATCCTTAGAAGATATTATTGAAGAAATTGTTGGAAATATTTTTGATGAAAAAGATTTTTCAACAATTGGTATTAGAAGAGTAAATGAAAACCAATACAGAATTAGAGGCGATGTGAACATAAGAGATATAAACCGTGAACTAGATTTAAATTTACCTGAAAATGATGCTTCTACATTGGCAGGTTATATTATTTTTAAAACTGAAGCATTACCAGAAGTTGGTCAAACTTTTAAATTTAATGAAATTATTTATGAAATCTTAAATAAAAACAAAAATCAAATTACTCAGATAAAAGTTACTTTAAATAAATCTACTCAACACTAATAATTTCAATTTCTAAAGCATGAATAAAACTATCTATTTCTTCAGCAAGACATGAATAAATTTTTTGGTGTGATTTAATTTTTGGAAGTTCATTGAACTGCTTATCTCTTATAACTAATTTAAAATGACTAATTCCACTATTTGGAGATTGTGCGTGATGCTTATGTAAATGTGAATTATTTATAACCTCTACATCTTTTAGGCCTAAATTATTTAAAAGTTTTTCTCTTATTTGTGTTTCAGCATTCATATTTATTTTATATTATATACTGTTTATGAAAAAAAGTTGTGAAAATCCAAATTGTTTTGAACGTGGTTTTAGAGAAGTTCTAATCAGAGATAAGAAAAATAAAGAATATAGAATTCTCTGCAAACATCATTTTGAACAATATTCTAAAAATAACGACTTAGCTTGCAGTTTAAAAGATTGTGATCAACCAGGAGAATTCAAAGCTCCTGCTAAAGATAGTAATAATTATATTTGGTTCTGCGAAGATCATATTAAAGAATATAATAAAAAATGGGATTTCTTTGAAGGTATGTCACAAGCGCAAATTGAGGACTTCGTTTTTAAAGATATTGTAGGTCACAGAAAGACTCAGAAATTTGGTTCAATGGATACCTTTTTTCATGAACTCTGGAATAATGCAATCGAGGATGAATTACTAAATATTTCAAAGTTCAAAAGTACATTGAATGCAAATAACGAAAAATATACTGATAAACAAATTGCAGCTTTAAAAAAAATGGATTTAAAACCAAATATTAGTTGGATTGCAATAAAAGAACAGTTTAAAAAACTTGTTAAAAAATATCACCCTGATATGAACTCTGGCGACAAGAAATATGAAGAAAAACTTAAAGAAATTACAATTGCTTATTCATATTTAAAAACATCGCTAAGCGATAAACAAAAGGTTATTTAACAATAATGTTAACTGAGCATCCGGATTTAAAAATTTCAGTAAAACAGACTTTTAATATAGATACTGATTTAGAAGTACCTGCTTTCTCTGATAAAAATGAATACGTTCCGGAAATTGATAATAATTACATCTTCGATAAAGATACAACTCTTGCAATACTAGCTGGCTTTTCAAATAACAAAAGGGTCATGGTTCAAGGTTATCATGGTACTGGAAAATCAACGCATATAGAACAAGTTGCTGCAAGACTAAATTGGCCATGTGTTAGAGTTAATCTGGATAGTCACATTAGTAGAATTGATCTTATCGGTAAAGATGCAATTGTTGTTAAAGATGGAAAGCAAATTACAGAATTTAAAGAAGGAATTTTACCGTGGTCATTACAAAATCCGGTAGCATTAGTATTTGATGAATATGATGCAGGAAGACCGGATGTCATGTTTGTGATTCAAAGAGTACTAGAAAGTGAAGGGAAGTTTACTTTATTAGATAAGAATAAAGTTATCAAACCTAATGAATCATTTAGATTATTTGCTACTGCAAATACAATTGGTCTTGGAGATACAACAGGACTTTATCATGGAACTCAACAAATAAATCAAGGACAAATGGACAGATGGAATATTGTAACAACTTTAAATTATTTAGACCCAACCAAAGAAGAGGCGATAATTTTAGCAAAGTGTGAATTCTTAAAAAATAATGAAGGCAAACAAATTATAAAAAATATGGTTCAAGTTGCAAACCTTACAAGAAACGGTTTTGCAAATGGAGATATATCAACGGTAATGAGTCCAAGAACTGTTTTAACATGGGCAGATAATTACAAAATTTTTTCTAATTTAAAACATTCTTTTAAAGTCTCTTTTTTAAATAAATGTGATGAACTAGAAAGACCAATTATTGCAGAGTACTATCAAAGATGTTTTGGTGAAGATATTTTGACTGAAGAAAAGCAATCATCAGAAACGAATGCCTGAAAATTCAAAAATTGAAAAGTTCAAAACCGCCATTCATTCAACAGCAAAAGCAATTGCAAGAACAAATTTAAAAGAAAAAAAAGAAAAATTTGATAAAATTGCTAAACCAAAAATTTTATCTACAGAAAATCAAGAAGAAATTTTAGAGGCCAGAGTCTTATCAGATAGTGAAGCCTTGAAAATAAAGTATAGTAATCAAAATATATTAAATAAATATCAACCTTCCGGAACTGTAAGTAGAACATTATATAATATTGCTGAAAAAATAAGATATGAAAAAATTGGTTCTGACCAGTTCAAAGGTATTAAAGAAAACTTAAGTCAATTTTACCAAAAAAAAATCTCTGAAAGTAATGTTCATTCACAAAATTTTATTGCAGATGCATTTGAAGCTTATTTGAGAGGAAAGGTAATGAACTTTAAAGTTCCAGATAATAAAAAAGAAGATTTTAAAAGGTGGAATGAAATATTTGACAACAAAATATCAAATAAAATTTTTTCTTTAAAAAAAAATTTATATGACCAACAAAAATATAGTGAAAATATTAATTCAATTATTAATGACTTGGAGATTCAAGATCAAAATTCCAACCCTCAAAATGTTGAAAACGACAGTGAAGACGAAAATAATAATAATGAAAAGAATAATGAAAAACAGCAATTACAAGAGCAAGAAAATCAACAATCTGAAAAGCCAGAATTTGATATGGAAAACCTTGTGCCTGAAATCGATTTCGACCCAAGTCTGAATGATCAAGAAATTGCTTTAGAAGATAGTGAAAACGATGATGTCCATACCACGAGATCACAGAAACAGTCCAAAGAAGAATCTAAAAAGTATAAAATTTTTACCAACCAGTATGATAAAACCTTCGAAGCAAATGAGCTTATTACTGATGAAGAAATAACAAAATTAAGAAATAATCTAGATCTTCAGCTCTCTTCTCTTCAATCATTTATTTCAAGATTGGCAAACAAATTACAAAGGAAACTCCTAGCTAAACAAAATCGTTCATGGGATTTTGACCTTGAAGAAGGTTTACTTGATGCATCAAAATTACCTCGTATTATTATGGATCCATTTAATTCTTTATCTTACAAAAAAGAAAAAGATATTGATTTTAAAGATACAGTTGTAACTCTTTTAATTGACAATTCAGGATCAATGAGAGGTCGACCAATTACCATAGCTGCTATTTGTGCTGACATACTTTCAAGGACACTTGAGCGTTGTTCTGTGAAAGTAGAGATACTGGGATTTACAACCCTTAACTGGAAAGGTGGAAAAAGTAGAGAGCTATGGATGAAACATAAAAAACAAAACCCAGGAAGACTTAATGATCTTTGTCATATAATTTATAAATCTGCTGATACACCATGGAGAAGATCAAAAAATAATTTAGGGTTAATGCTTAAAGAAGGAATACTCAAAGAAAATATTGATGGTGAGGCAATCCTTTGGGCTTTTAATAGATTAAAAAAAAGAAAAGAAGAAAGAAAAATTATTATGGTAATATCAGACGGCGCTCCAGTTGATGACTCCACTTTATCAGTAAACCAAGCAAATTATTTGGAGCAACATTTAAAAAAAGTTGTAAGATGGATTGAAAAAAATTCCGATGTTGAAATTAATGCAATTGGTATTGGACATGATGTTACAAATTACTATGAGAAAGCTGTTAAAATTGCAGATGTTCAAGAACTTGGGGATGCTATGGTTGATCAGCTAGTTGATTTATTTATTAATTCGCAGACTAAAAAAAGAACCCTGAACTAAATTCAAATTCCCTAAAATTAATCTAAATGGAACCAACATCAGCATTGCAATAAAAATTTTTACAATAAAATCGCCTAAAGCCAGAGTTACCCAAGGAATCGAGGTTCCGTAAAAGGCAATTGAAAAAAATAAAATTGTATCAATTGCAGATGAAATTATAGATGAGAGAAATGGTGGTATAAACCAAAATTTGTTATTTCTAAGACGGTTAAAAATATTTGCATCTAATAACTGAGCGACTAAAAATGCAGTTCCTGAACCAATCACAATTCTTATAGATATTAAGTTAAAATCACTCAATGAAAATAATAATGATACCAATACTCCAAAGATGAAACCTATATAAATTACTCTTTTAGTAAATTGAATTCCATGAACTCGATTTGCTAAATCGGTCACTAAAAAAGCTATAGGATAACTAAAAGCTCCCCATGTTAAAATATTTTGTAAGTTAAGGTATTTTACTGGAAACTGTACTAGATAATTAGATGCTAAAACAATAAGCATCATAGCGGTGATATAAGGAATTAATTTTTTATTAATCAATTAGATTTAGTCTTTGTCTTAACCATTAGAGCTTTTTTCAATTTTTTTACTCTAGGAGCTAGATTTTTATTTTTAGCTCTTATCAAAAATTGGTCTAAACCACCTCTAAAATCTATAGCTTTCAAGGCACGAGTTGAGATTTTTAAACTCACATTTTTTTTAAGCATTTCGCTCTTTAATGAAACTTTTTTTAAATTTGGATAAAACTTTCTCTTAGTTTTATTATTTGAATGAGACACTTTATGTCCACTCATTGGTCTTTTCCCAGTTAATTCACAAATATTAGCCATAGTTGGAAAGGATATATTTCTTTAAAAAGTCTTGGTCAAGGTGTTTTTATTGCTAATTTAATTGGTTACATAATTTGACAATTGAATACTAGAGGCATATTTGTTGAAGAAATATCACTACTGATAAATGTTTGATATCTATTTACCAATCGCTGAAGTTTATATTAATGTTCCTTTACTATTACTTATAAGTGCAATTGTTGGTTTTTTTACAGGATTATTAGGAATTGGCGGCGGTTTTTTAATGACACCAATTCTTATGTTTTTAGGCATTCCACCAATTTACGCAGTTGCAAATGGTGCGAATAATATTCTTGCTGCTTCTGTTTCAGGTTCTCTTGCTCATTATTTTAAAAATCACATTGATGTTAAAATGGGAATTTATATTTTAATTGGCGGTCTTATTGGATCTATTGTTGGAGTTGAAATTTTTATTTTTTTTATAAAAAAAGGTTCAATTAATAATTTAATATCAGTTTCATATTGTATTCTCTTAACCTCAATAGGAATTTTGATGTTTTATGAAAGTTTAAGTGAAATGAAAAGAATTCGAAATAATAAATTTATTAAAAGAAAACTTCATAAGCATTATTGGATACACAATTTGCCATTTAAAGTTCGAATACATGCATCTAAATTATATATTAGTGCGATTGGACCGATTTTTTTTGGTATCATAGTTGGATTAATATCTTCATTATTAGGAGTTGGCGGTGGTTTTATTTTAGTTCCTGTACTAATTTATATTATTGGAATGCCAGCTAGGTTGGTTCCTGGAACTTCATTATTTGCAATGATTTTTGTCATGATCATAGTTTCTTTACTTCATGCAATTGAGAATAATACTATTGATTTATACTTAGTAATGATTTTATCATTTGGGTCGGTCTTAGGAGCACAGCTTGGATCAAAAGTCAGTACTAGACTGGCAGGTGAAGAGCTGAGAGGGCTGTTGTCTATTTTAATTTTAACTTTTGGATTTAAATTTGGTTACGATTTAATTTTTTCAAAAATTATACCATCTTTAAATATTACAAATATCCAAACACCTGAATTTAATAATTTTACAAATTTTCTAATTAATATTTCTCAAAATTATCCAATAATTTATGGTGTAACGTCTGTTAGTGTAGCAATTGGTATTGGAATTGCTGTAGCTTATTCATTCAGAAAAATTCTTTAATGAATAATTTATCGCTAATAAAGTTATTATGCTACTCAGGACTTATCCCTTTTTATTTGCTTTCAATTTTAAGTATTTATTTACAGCAGGAATTAATTTTAGATTTATTCTCACTATACTCGTTAGTTATTTTAAGTTTTTTATTAGGATCAACTTGGTTGCAACTGATTATTTATGAATATAACGATAATTTAAAACTAACTAAAATATTGGTTGTCTTATATCCAATTTTTTTAATCATTTTTGAAATATTATTAAAATTTGAAATAAAGATATTTTTGTATGCATTAAGTTATTTTATAATTTTGTTATTAGATCAAAGATTTTTAAAAAATAATGAATATTTAAAAATAAGAAAAAACTTAACTATATTGGTTATTATACCTCATATAATTTTGTTATTTAATATTTACTCCAACAGCATCTGAAATATTACTAAATCCATCCTTGGAAAGTAAATCAACAATCTCTTCGTTTATGTTTGAGGCTACATATGGTCCTTTAAAAATCATTGATGTATATAATTGGACTAAATTTGCTCCACACTTAATTTTTTCATATGCTGTTTCACTATCACTGACACCTCCAACTCCAATAATAGGAATTGAACCTTTAAAGTTTTTGTAAAAACGAGAAATGATTTCATTTGAAATTCTATAAATTGGGCTGCCAGACAGCCCTCCTTTTTCATTTCTATTTTTATCATTCAGTTCATCTTTCCCTTCGATACTTGTATTAGTTAAAATTAAACCATCTATTTTTTTATCTAAAAATATTTCTGACAAAGGGTCTATCTCTGAAAATTCAATATTTGGAGAAAGTTTAAATATAATCGGTTTTTGCGTATCCTTTTTTGATCGCAAATTTTTAAGATCATCTATTAAAGATGAAATCTTTTCTTTGTCATGCAAATCCCTTAGGCCAGGTGTATTCGGAGACGATATATTTATAGCGATATAGTCAGCATTATAATAAAATTTATCTAAGCATTTTAAATAATCATCATTTTTTGAACTATTTTCTTTATTGGGTCCAACATTTATACCTAAAACACCTGTACTCGGATTGTTTTGCAGTCGATTATATATCTCATCCATACCATCATTTGGAAAGCCAAGCCGGTTGATAATTGCTTTATCTTGATTGAGCCTAAATACTCTTGGCCTTGGATTTCCGTCTTGGGGGTTTGGTGTTACTGTGCCAACCTCAACAAAACCAAATCCTAATTTAAACATTGAATTGTAAACTTCTGCATTTTTATCGAAACCAGCTGCAACACCGACTGGATTTTCAAATTTAATTCCAAATACTTTAGACTCTAAAATACTATTTCCTTTAAACCTAAAATACTCAAAAGGAATTAGATTTTTCTTTAGTAGCTTTATTGCTAATTGGTGAGCAGTTTCAGGATCTGTATGTTTTAAAAAAGAACTAAAAATATCATATAACATTCTATCTTTTTAAGCTTTCCTCTAATAATTGAATAGTTTCTTGTCGACCAAAAAAACTAATAAAAGAACCCATTCTTGGTCCCTGTTCATCTCCGAAAACAATTTCATATATTGCCTTGAACCAATCTCTTAATTTTTCTTTTGGATAATAATTTTTTCCTACAGTAAAAACCTCAGTTTGAATTGTAGAAGGATCTAGCCCATCTGGCATTGTTTTTAAAACTTCAATAAGAGCTGATATTGCTTTTTTCTCATTTTCATTTGCAGACCTATATTTTTTTAAAGGTTTGACAATGTCATTAAAATATTGGATCGCATTCAGTATTAATTTTTGAAGAATCGGGTGCTGATCTTTGATAATTTTTGAGTTATAATTCTTAATAAATTTCCATAAAACTTCTTCGTTTTCAGCATTACTTGCGCTAACTAAATTTAATAACACGCCAAAAGATATTACATTTTTTTCTTTAGGTGGTTGACCATTATGTACATGCCAAACTGGGTTACCAAGTTGCTCTTTAATTTCTTGTTGTTCAAATTTCTCTAAAAAAGTTAAATATTCATCAACTGCTTTTGGAATTACTTGAGGATATAATTTTTTTGCTCTTTGAGGATTTTGATACATATAAAGTGCAAGGCTTTCCTGCGTTGCATATTTTAACCATTCTTCAATTGTAATACCGTTACCTTTAGATTTTGAAATCTTTTCACCCTTTTCATCTAAAAATAACTCATATGCGAAACCATTTGGTGGTGATGTCCCAAGTATTTTACATATTTTACCTGAAAGTTCCGCACTAGGAATAAGGTCTTTGCCATACATCTCAAAATCAACTTTAAGCGCTGACCATCTCATTGCCCAATCAACTTTCCACTGCAATTTACACAAGCCATCAGTAATTTTAGTTTTTAATTTTTTTCCTCCATTGTCAAAAACTACTTCATTTTGTTTTTTATCTATTTCTATAATTGGTATTTCTAGTACTTTTCCAGTTTCTGGACATATTGGAAGAAAAGGGCTGTACGTTTTTTTTCTTTCAGGACCTAAGGTTGGAATAATTATGTTCATTATTTTATCATAATTGTCCAAAACATTGATCAGCTCATCATTAAATACTCCAGATTTATATAATTCTGTTGAACTTTTAAAATCATAAATAAAATTAAATTTATTTAAAAATGTTTTTAACATTTCGTTATTATGTTCTCCAAAACTTGAAAATTTATTAAAAGGATCTGGTACTGCTGTTAATGGCTTATTTAAGTTCTTCTGCAAAATATCACTATTTGGAATATTCTCAGGAACTTTCCTCAATCCATCCATATCATCAGAAAAAGTAAATAATTTAACTGGTATATCTGAAATTTTTTTAAAAGCCTGTATTACCATTGTAGTACGACATACTTCTCCAAATGTTCCAATATGGGGTAAACCACTTGGTCCGTATCCCGTTTGAAATAAAACATGCCCTTTTTTTTCAATATATTTTCCTCTTTTTTTAAGTATCGTTTTGGCTTCAACAAAGGGCCAGGCATTAGAGTTTAAATATTCTGAGGTCATAAATAATTTGTTTATAGGCTAAAATATAGTTTTTTCAAATTACAAACATTTCAAAAGTTGTCTAAAAAAAATATTAATATAATTTCAATTAAACTGCTTTGAAATGAATTCTGGAATAAAAACAACTTTTCTTATTATTGGATATTTAATCATAATTTTATCTGGATTTATGATGATACCTCATGTTGTTGAGTTAACAATTGGAGATAAGTCACAACATTTTCTTGTTACTGGAGTTCTTTCAGCCTTCGTAGGTACTTTGCTGGTCTTAATCAGTAAAACTGAGGATAGATCATTAAATGTACAACAGGCATTCTTAATGACAAATTTGGCATGGTTATCAATTTGTTTTTTTGGATCATTACCTTTATATTTTTCTTCACTCGATTTAAGTTTTACAGATGCATTTTTTGAGAGTGTTTCAGGTATCACTACGACAGGATCTACTATTCTTCCAGATATAGAAAGGGCTTCAAAAGGGATTTTAGTTTGGCGATCGTTACTGCAATGGCTAGGTGGAATTGGTATAATTGTAATGGCAATAACAATTTTACCCCTTTTAAATATTGGAGGTATGCAGCTATTCAGATCAGAAGGTATGGAAGTTGAAAAAGTAGTTCCTAAAGCAACAGAAATAGCTTTATCAATAATTAAAATTTATATTTTTATTACTACTCTCTGCACAGCGGCATATTGGTTTTCAGGTATGAATTTATTCGATGCAATCAACCATGCGTTTACAACAGTTTCAACAGGAGGGTATTCAACATATAGTCAATCCATTGGTTATTTTAATAATTCTACAATTGAGATAGTTGCTATAATTTTTATTATCACAGGAAGTATTCCATTTTTAGCATATATAAAATTTACAAGAGGAGATTTGCTTGTTTTTTTTAAAGATAAACAAGTTACAGGATTTATCTATATTTTAATTGTATCCATCATAATAATTTTTTTACATTCTTACATAAATATTAATGAAGATCCGGTTGATGCTTTAAGAGACGCAGCTTTTAATGTTACTTCTATTATAACGGGCACAGGGTATACAACAAAAGATTATAGTGCTTGGGGTAATTTCGCTGTTTTTTTCTTTTTAGTTCTTATGTTTATAGGTGGTTGCTCAGCATCAACGACTTGTGGAATAAAAGTATTTAGATTTCAAATCATTGTATCATTTATTGACCGTCAAATTAAACAAATCTTTTATCCAAATGGAGTCTTTCCAATAAAATATAACAATCAAAATATTAATGATCGATTTTTAACTTCTGTATTGGCATTCGTATGTTTATATATTTTTATTTTTTTTATTATTACAATTTTATTATCACTGACTGGATTAGATTTAATTACATCAGTATCAGCAGCCGCAACTTCAATTTCTAATGTTGGCCCTGGTCTTGGTCCTGTTATAGGGCCAGATGGTAATTTTTTTATTCTTTCTAATAGTGCAAAATGGATATTGAGTCTTGGGATGCTACTTGGTCGCTTAGAATTATTAACAGTCCTAGTTTTATTTTTACCTTCTTTTTGGAGAAACTAACTAGATAAACACCAGTCTATTATAGCTTTTTGTCCGTGTAATCTATTTTCAGCTTGCTGCCAAACATACGATGCTTTTCCATCGATGATAGAAGAAGTAACTTCTTCTTCTCTAGCTGCTGGGAGAACGTGTAAATAAATTGCATCATTTTTTGCTAATTCAAAAAGTTTATCGTTAACTTGAAAATTTTTTAAATCATTTTTTTTCTTTTTTATATCTACTTGATCGCCCATAGAAACCCACTTATCAGACATAATACAATCAACATCTTTGACACCTTCCTTTGCATCGTGAAAAATTGAAATTTTACCATTTTGTTTTTCAGCCCAATCTAAAACTTTTTTTGACGGCATATAATTCTTTGGAACACAAAGATTTAACTGAAAATCAAATTGCACAGCAGCTTCTATTGCAGAGTTAGTTACATTATTTCCATCACCGACCCATGCGATCTTTGCTCCTTTAATTGATCCTTTATTTTCTTCAAAAGTTAAAACATCACTTAACAACTGACATGGATGACTGGAATTTGTTAAACCATTAATCAATGGAACCGTTAATAATTTCGATAAATCTAATAATGTTTGATGTTCAAAAGTTCTAAACATAACAATATCAGAGAAACTAGATATAACCTTAGCAGTATCTTCTACTGTTTCTTCACCTTTACCAAGGTGCATATCGTTAGAATTCATAACAATTGTTTGACCACCTAATTGTCTCATTGCTAAATCAAAAGATAATCTTGTTCTTGTCGAAGGTTTTTCAAAAACCATCAATAATAATTTATCTTTTGCAGATGATTCTTCGGGAACTATAACTTTGCCGACTTTACTTTGATTGGCTTTTCTTCTTTTGGCCTCGGATAAGATATTTTGTAAATCTGACTTTGGTATTAATGATAAATCTAAAAAATGTTTCATTTAAAACTCTGACATACTTTTTCAATAATTGAAATAGCTTCATCAACCTCTTGTTTGCTAATTATTAAAGGAGGTAACAATCTAATTACGTTTTCAGATGCTTTTACAGCTAACATTTTATTTTCAAATAATTTATTTAAAAACTCAACATTATCTACTTTTAATTTTATTCCTCTCAACAATCCTTTGCCTCTAACTTCTTCTAAAATATTTGGAAACCTTTCTTTAATTTTTATAAGTTCACTCTGCAGATAATTACCTTGTTTTACAACATTATCTAAAAAGCCTTTTTCAAAAATAATATCTAATACAGAGTTACCAATACTCATTGCTAGTGGGTTACCTCCAAAAGTAGAGCCGTGTGTTCCTGGTTTCATTCCGCTAGCAGCTTTTTGATTCACTAAACAAGCTCCGATTGGAAAACCACCACCAATTCCTTTGGCAATTGGCACAATGTCTGGCTTTATTCCAGACCACTCAAATGCAAAAAATTTTCCGGACCTTCCGATGCCACACTGCACCTCGTCTAAAATTAATAATAAATCATTTTCATCACATAATTTTCTTAAACCAACTAAACACTGTTCTGGTATAACTTTAATCCCTCCCTCACCCAGAATAGATTCAACCATTACTGCAGCTGTATTTTTATTAATTGCTTTTTTTAATGCATCATGATCTCCAAAATCTACTTGGTCAAAACCATCAACCGTTGGTCCAAAACCTTTAATATGTTCAGGATTATTTGCTGCAAATAATGAAGCTAAAGTTCTTCCATGGAACGCTCCTTTGAAAGTTATAATTCTATTTTTTTCAGGTTTTCCTTTTTCAAAAAAATACTTTCTAGCTATTTTTATACTAGCTTCAGTAGCTTCAGCACCTGAATTCATAAAGATAACATGATCAGCAAAAGTATTTTCTACTAATCTTTGAGCAAGTTTTTCCTGCTCGGGAATTTCAAATGCATTAGAAACATGCCATAATTTTTCAGCCTGATTTTTAATTGTTTGAACAAGGTGATCATGGCAATGGCCTAATGAATTTACAGCAATCCCAGATACAAAATCTAAATATTTTTCATCATTCGTTGAATATAAATAACAACCTTTGCCGTGAGAAAAAGAAATAGATCTTCTCGCATATGTTCCAAGAATAGCACTCATAATATTAAAATTTTATTTTATAACCTTTTTTAAAAAGAAGGTAACATAATGCAATTAATATTGCGTTACAAATCAACAATATCATTAATCCATAATAAACACTTGAGTCGGACTGTCCTAAAAACCCATATCTAAAGCCATCAATAATATAAAAAAAAGGATTAAATTGACTAATAGTATGTATCGGACCTTCTAATTTGTTAATTGAGAAAAATGTACCTGATAGAAAAGATAATGGAACAACTATAAAATTAGTTACCGCAGCCATGTTATCAAATTTTTCTGCCCATAAACCAGCTATAAAACCAAGCGAAGCAAGTAAGCATGATCCTAATGCAGCAAAAGTTATTACATAAAATAAATGGTTAAACGGAACTTTGATAAAAAACAATGATACCAATATTGAGAAAAATCCTACAACCAAACCTCTGGTAACTCCTCCCAATATTAGTGCAAAAGTTACTTCACTCGGAGATAATGGAGGATACAATATATCTACTATATTTCCTTGTACTTTAGATATCATCAATGAAGATGAGGTGTTTGCAAATGCATTTTGCATAATTTGCATTGCGATTAAACCTGGAACTAAAAAAGTTGTAAATTTGTGACCAAGAACATCAGCTCTATCTGTTCCAATTGCCAAACTAAATACTGTTAAAAATAATAATAATGTAACAATGGGTGATACAATAGTTTGTACCCATACTTTAAAAAATCTCTGTACTTCTTTTAAGTATAAGG
>JAYNJZ010000007.1:0-23049 GCA_038110645.1 Candidatus Pelagibacteraceae bacterium | reverse complement strand
TCTTGTTCTTGTAAAAAGTAAGTCGCATGACTTTCTCTTTCAGCAAAAAGAGATACTAGTATATTTGCTCCAGTAACTTCAGATTTACCAGAAGATTGAACATGAACTATAGATCTTTGAATTACCCTTTGAAAACCTGCTGTAGGTTGAGGGTCTGATAATTTTTCTGAATTAACAATATTATCAAGTTCATGATCAATATAATGTTCTAAATTTTCTCTTAATAATCCGATATCAACACTACAAGCTTTCATAACATTAACTGCATCCTCTTCATCCATTAAAGAAAATAATAAATGCTCAAGTGTTACATATTGATGATTTTTCTCTGATGCCAAAGCAAAAGCATTTGAAATAGATTTTTCTAAAGATTTTGTAAAAGTTGCCATAATTATTTAATAATACATTTTAGTGGTTGATGATTAATGTTTGAATAATTATGAATCTTCTTTTGAATGGTTTTTGCAACATCTATCGGAAATAAACCGCATACTGCAGAGCCCTCATTGTGAACTTTCAACATCAATGATTGAGCTTCTGTGCTTGTTTTATTTAAAAACATTATTAAAATCTTAACAACAAAATCCATAGTTGTAAAATCATCGTTTAGTAGAATTAATTTATATAAGTCTGGTTTTTTATTTTTTTTTTCTTCTATAATTTTATCAATTATATCAAGCTTTTTTATCATTTAACGGTCTTCCGATAGAATAATAAGTAACATTTTTATTTGAAAAACTATTCTGTTGATATAAGTTTCTCATGTCAAAAATTTTCAATTTTTTAGATTTTACCTTATTAAAATTTAAAGATCTAAATTCATCCCACTCAGTATGTATGACTACTAAATCATTATTTTTTAAAATTTCATCAGAATTTTTCTTATAAGATAAATTCTTTAATTCTGTTTTTGCACCTGTAGGATCGTAATAAGAAATTTTTACACCTTTTTTTAAAAGTTTAGGAAATATTTTTAAACATTGAGTATCTCTCATATCGTCAGTATTCGCCTTAAATGTAACACCTAAAAAACCTACTTTTTTATTTTTAGGTTTTCCAAGTATCTTGATAATTTTGTCTGCTAAAAGTGATTTTCTTTTTTCATTACTTTTAATTACAGATTTAACTACAGTCATATCTGTTTTAAATTTATCACCAATCTTAGTAAGCGCTTTTGTATCTTTTGGAAAACAAGATCCTCCATAAGCAGGGCCTGCACGCAGAAACCTTGACCCTATTCTGGCATCTGTTCCAATGCCTAATGCGATATCATCTACATTAGAACCAACTTCTTCACACAAATTTGCTATTTCATTTATAAATGTAATTTTAGTAGCTAAAAAAGCATTAGCTGCATACTTTATTAATTCTGAACTTCTTCTAGTGGTTGCTATAAATTTTGCACCTTTTTTTATTATTGGTTCATAAAGTTTTTCCAGAATTGGCTTTGTTTTTTTTAAATTATTAGAACCGATTACAACTCTATCAGGATATCGAAAATCTCTTATAGCCTCTCCTTCTCTTAAAAACTCAGGATTAGAAACTACATCAAATTTGGAGATTGGATTATTTTTTTTAATAATATTTTCAACTTCATCTCCGGTACAAACAGGTACAGTAGATTTTGTAATTACGATTTTGTATTTATTGATATTTTTAGATATTATTTTAGCCACTGCATAAACATTTTTTAAATCAGCAGAAACTCCGTCTTTAGCCGTTGGTGTTCCAACTGCAATAAATACTATGTCAGAATCTTTAATTGCTTTGTTAATATCTGTTGTAAAAAAAAGTCTTTTTGACTTATAGTTTCTAATAACAAGCTCATCTAAGCCAGGTTCAAAAATAGGAATAATTCCTTTTTTTAAGTTTTCTATTTTCTTTCTATTATTATCTACACATACTACTTTGTTCCCAAAATCAGAAAAAAGCACTCCTGAAACTAAGCCAACATAACCTGTGCCGATAAAACAAATTTTCATTATTTATTAATTTCTATAAATGATTTTATATAGCCATTTATTGTACCGCAGTCTAAGTATTTACCTTTAAATTTACAACCATAAAAGCTTTCTTTTAATAGCATTGCATTCATAGCATCAGTAATTTGAATTTCACCAAATTTTCCTCTTTTTTGTTTTTTTAAAAATTTAAAAATTGATTTACTTAACAAATATCTGCCAATAATGGCATATCTTGAGGGGGCGTTAGTTATTGATGGCTTTTCAATCATTTTATTTATTTTAAATTTTTTTTTATTTGAAAAACCCGCTATTCCATAACGTTTAACTTCTTTTTTTGAAACTTGTTTTAAAGCTAGTACAGAAGATTGGTTTTTTTTATTAATTATAATTAATTCTTTTGAACAATTTTTTCCTTTTATAATATCATCTGGCAAAAGTAATAAAAAATATTTTGATTTAATATATTTTTTTGCACACATAACTGCATGACCTAAGCCTCTTGGTTTATCTTGGTAAACAAATTTAATTCTTTTAGATATACGGTTTAAATAAATTAATTTCTTTAAAATATCAGGTTTATTTTTGACGGCATTTTCTAAAGATTTATTTTTAAAAAAGTATTTTTTTATTACATTTTTGTTTTTAGAAATTACAAAAATAACTTCTTTAACACCTGCATTAAAACATTCATCTAATATATGCTCTAAGATAGACTTTGACCCTAATGGCCATAGTTCTTTAGGTAATGCTTTTGTCAAAGGAAGCATTCTTGTACCTAGTCCTGCAAGTGGTATAATTGCTTGTTTAACCATAAAAATTAAATTTTAAATGAGAATTATAAAAAAATCTAAAGAAATTAATTCTGTTTTCAACAGTGTAAAAAAAACTGGCTTTGTCCCAACAATGGGTTCTTTGCATAAAGGTCATGAATATTTAATAAAAAAATCAGTAAAACAAAATCATGTCACTTTTGTGAGTATTTTTTTAAATCCTAAACAATTTAATAGTAAAAAAGACTTAGAAAAATACCCTAAAAAACTAATTGACGATATTAAGATCTGCAAAAAAAATAAAGTTGATTTTTTGTTTATACCTTCTTTTAAAGAAGTTTATTCTTGGAAAACAAAAAAAAGAAAATTTCCAAAAATAGAAAATGTTATGGAAGAAAAATATAGAAAGGGACATTTTAAAGGTGTTCTTAAAGTAATAGAAAAATTAATAGATATCATTCCTGCTAGTAGAATGTATTTAGGAGAAAAAGATTTTCAACAACTCAAAATTATAAAAGATTATTTCAATATAAATAAAATAAAAACTAAAATAGTCAGATGCAAAACTATAAGAGATAATAATGGTTTGGCACTTTCATCAAGAAACAAATTGCTTAATAATAAAAATTTAAAAAAAGCAGCAGAAGTTATAAAATTTATAAAGAAAATAAAATTAAAAAACAACTCACTAAGCCACAACAAAAAAGTTATTAAAAAATTTCTAAAAATAAATAAAATTAATTTTGATTATGTTGAATATATTAACTTGAAAAAATTTAATGTATCAAAAAAACAATCTTATAATATGAAAATATTTATTGCTTTTTATATAAATAAAATAAGATTGATTGATAATATTTAAATACCTAAAATAAAACTTGCTAAACCCAAAAAAGATAAAAAACCTATTACATCTGTCACTGTTGTTACAAAAACTGTTGATGCTATTGCAGGGTCAATTTTATATTTATCAAGCACTGTAGGAATAATTATTCCAGATAAACCTGCAAATACCATATTAATAATCATCGATACACCTATCAAAATAGAAAGTTTAAAGTCGTAAAACCAAAAATAAACAAATGCAGCTGAAATTGTTGAAAATAATAAACCATTTAAAAAACCGACAAAAAACTCTTTATTTATAACTTTAAATAAATTGTCAGCCGTTAATTCTTTTGTAGCCAATAATCTAACCGTTACAGCCAATGTTTGAGTTGCTGCATTTCCACCCATAGAAGCAACTATTGGCATTAGTATTGCTAAGGCAACGACCTTTTCTATATTCCCGTCAAACAATCCAATAACATGTGAAGCAATAACAGCTGTAAATAAGTTTATTAATAACCAAATGAACCTTTTTTTTGTAATTTTAAATGCATTGTCTGTTATTTCTTCATCCTGTACACCAGCTAATTTTAATGTATCCTCTTCTGCTTCTTCCTTAACTACAGTCAAAATATCATCAGCAGTGACCATTCCTATTAATTTCTTATTTCTATCGACGACACCAGCAGATACCAAATTATATTGTTCAAACAAATTACCAACTTCTTCTTTATCCATATCACCATTAATTAAAACTGAACTTTCATCCATAATAGTATTCATTTTAATATTTCTTGGGTTTCTTAAAACTCGAGAAGATGGTACAGAACCTATGAGCTTACCATCATTGTCTACAACAAAAATTTGTAAAAACTCTTTAGGTAAATCCTCGTTTTCTCTGAGATAGTCTATGGTTTCACCAACTGTCCAATTAGGTGAAACTGAACAATATTCAACTTGCATTAATCTTGCTGCTGAATCCTCTGGATATATTTTTAACACCTCTTCAATTAATTGCTTATCTTTGGAAGGTATCTTTTCATAAACCTCAATCTTTTTTTCTTCATTTAGATTTGAGACGATTTGTAGTGCGTTATCTGACTCTAGTTCATTAACTATGTTTACAACTTCATCAGTAGGTAAATTGTTTAATATATCTTTTTGAAGCGCATTATTTAATTCAACTATAGTATCTGCTTTTAATTCAATTGTTTCTAACAAAAGTAAATCAAATCTAGATTTTTCGGGCAAATTTGACAAAACTTCTGCGGCATCAGATGGGTGCAGACTGTGCAAAGTATTATTTATTTCATGCACTTTTTTTTCATTGATAAGTATAATTAAATTATCAATAAGTTCTTTAGTGACTTCAAATGTCTTATTTTCTATAATTTGTTTATTTGACATAACAATATATTCTTTTAACAAATCTTAAGATGAAACTCGAAATAAAAATAAGCAAAAAACCTGTGGAATACCAAGAGGCTATTAAGTTTCTTGAAGAACGAGTAATAAAAATACAGAATAAAGAATCAGGCAATCTATTATGGATACTTGAACATCCAAATTTATATAGTGCTGGCACTTCTGCAAAAGAAACGGATTTGTTAAATAAAAATAAATTTCCTATTTACAAAACTAATAGAGGTGGACAGTGGACATTTCATGGAGATGGTCAGAAAATAATATATTTTGCAATTGATTTGACTTCAGAAAAAAATATTAAAAATTTTGTAAGAAAAATTGAAAATTGGATAATTAAAGTTTTAAATAATTATAAAATAGAGTCATCAAATGATCCTAATAACATTGGCATTTGGGTTAAAAATAATAATAACTTAGAAAAAATTGCAGCTATAGGTATTAGAGTGAAAAAATGGATCGCATTTCATGGCTACTCTCTTAACATAAATGTTAATAAAAAAAATTATAATGGAATTATTCCTTGCGGCATAAATGATAAGGGGATAGCAAATATGTCAGATTTTATCAATCTATCTAATTTAAATAACATTAATGAAGTTATAATTTCAGAATTTAAAAAAACTTTTCCAAACATGTTTTGAAATGTTCTGGAATAGTTGCTTTGTATTTTTTTATTTTATTATTATATTCAAATTCAATTTCATGACTTAATAAACATAATGGATTTTTATTTTTTTTGTCTCCATACTTTGTATCTCCAACTACAGGATGTCCAATATCGAAAAACTGCTTTCTAATTTGATGCTTTCTTCCAGTTATTAAATCTATTTCTAAATAAGAAAAATTATTTCTCTTTGATATAACTTCAAAATAAAGTTTAGAATCAATTTCTTTCCCATTTAATTCATCTTTGGTATGGAGCTCGCCTTTATTTTTTTTAATTTTTCCATTAAGTATCGCTAAATATTTTTTTTTTATTTCCCTTAATTTAAACATCTCGGAAAATTTTTTAGCGTAAAATCGATTCTTGGCAATTAACATTAAACCTGAGGTTTCTTTATCTAATCTATGAACTATATAATAATCTTTTGAATTTAAATTTAAAATGTCAATCACATTTTTTTTTACTTTTAATCCATCTTGAGAAGCGTATCCATAAGGCTTGTTTAAAATACAATAATCCTCACACTCGAAAATAAAATTTTTTTTTAATTCATTAAAATCATTAGTAGTGAAAAAAACTTTTTTTCTAGCTGTTTTTTTTGTTTTTAATTCAGTGTAAACATCCACAATATCATCAATTTTAAGTTTAAATAAATTTTTAACTTTTTTATTGTTTACTGTAATATTTTTTTTTCTGAGATTTTTTTCAAATAAAGACTGGGGAACATCTGGAAATTTTTTTTTAAGAAACCTATCTACTCTAGAACCATCAAAATCTTTATTAATAATAAAAGATTTAAATGATTTTTTCATATTAAGATTTTAACTATCTTATAACCTATATAAAATAAAATCAGACTTACAATAATTGATAAAAATAAATAAATAAAAAGATTTAAATAATTTCCAGTTTTTAATAAGTTAAAAACCTCATATGTAAATGCAGAAAAAGTTGTAAATCCTCCTAAAAAACCAATAACAAAAAAAGTTCTTAATTCATTACTTAATAACTGTCTTTCAAATAAAGATATTGTAGCACCAATTAAAAATGATCCTATTAAGTTGACAAGAATTGTTCCTATTGGAAAGTTAAGATAGGCTATTTTGGGAGTGGCTTGAATTAAAACAAATCTAAATAAACTTCCTATTGCTCCAAAAAAAGCAACAAGAAAAAAATTACTCATTATTTTTTATCTTTTTTTGCTTCGACTTTTTCTTGCTCTTTATTTTCAGCTTTTATTTGTGACGGGCCAGAATCTTGTCCTTTAGCATTAAAATCTTTATCAACTAATTCAATAAATGCCTTTGGAGCATTGTCTCCATATCTATATCCAGACCTTATTACTCTTGAATAACCACCATTTCTCTTTTCGTATCTCTTTAACAGCGTAGTAGTAACTTTTTTAACTATCTCTTGATCTTGTAATCTTGAAATTAATATTTTTTTAGAAGCTAAAGTATTTTTTTTTCCCAAAGTAATGATTTTATCTACAGCAACCTTAAGCTCTTTTGCTTTTGGCAAAGTTGTTTGAATTTGCTCATGTTTTATAAGGGCATTAAGCATATTTTTGATAAGTGCTTTTCTATGCTCTTGTGTTCTATTGAGTTTTCTATGAGCAATTTTGTGACGCATTTATTTATACTCTTCCTCTAATTTTTTAGATAATTCAGCTATATTTTCTGGTGGCCAATTAGGAATTTCAATTCCTAAATATAATGACATACCTGATAAAACTTCTTTAATTTCATTTAAAGATTTTCTACCAAAGTTTGGAGTTCTTAGCATTTCGCCTTCGGTTTTTTGAACCAAGTCACCAATATAAATTATATTATCATTTTTTAAGCAATTCATAGATCTAACTGACAATTCAAGTTCATCTACTCGTCTTAACAGATTTTTATTGAATTCAGGTTCAGATTTAGTTTGTTGTGCAACAACTTCTTTAGGTTCTTCAAAATTGATAAACATTCCTAATTGATCTTGTAAAATTCTAGCAGCATATGCAACACAATCCTCTGCCTCTACAGAGCCATTAGTTTCAACTTCCATTGTTAATCTATCATAATCAATTGATAGTCCTTCTCTAGTCTCAGATACGTTATATGAAACACGTTTTACTGGACTATAAACAGAGTCTACTGGAATTAATCCTAGTGGAGAGTCTTTTTCTCTATTTTTTTCAGCAGACACATATCCTTTTCCGGTTTTGACTGTTAGCTCCATATATATTTTCGTATTATCGTCCAAATTACAAATTACTTGATCTGGATTTAATATTTCTATATCTGCGCTTTCTTTTAAATCTTTGGCTTTAATTTCTCCTGGGCCTTGAGCATCTAAAATAAGTTTTTTTGGTCCTGGATTTTTTAATTTTAACGATAAAGCTTTAATATTTAAAACTATATCTGTCACATCTTCTCTTACTCCATTAATTGATGAAAATTCATGCAAAACTCCATCAATTTGTATTGCTGTAACAGCTGTTCCTTGAATAGATGATAATAAAATTCTTCTTAAAGCATTACCTAATGTTAATGCAAAACCTTTTTCTAAAGGTTCAATAGTAATTTTAGCATAACTTTTATCGTCATTAGTTTGAACGTCTAGTTTAGATGGTTTAACTAATTCTTTCCAATTTTTTTCTATCAATTTTTTTCTCCTTTTTATATTTAAACTCTTCTTTTTTTTGGTGGTCTACATCCATTATGTGGAATTGGGCTTGTATCTTTAATTGAAACAATTTTAAACCCCCTTGCCTGCAATGCTCTGAGGGCAGTTTCTCTTCCAGAACCTGGTCCTTTGACTTCAACATCTAATGTTTTCAAGCCGTACTCTGATGCTTTTGCTGCAGCATCATCAGCGGCGACTTGAGCAGCGTATGGTGTAGATTTTCGAGACCCTTTAAAACCTTTAGAACCCGCTGAAGACCATGAAAGCACATTTCCACTTTTGTCTGTAATAGAAATTATTGTATTGTTGAAAGTTGCATTAACAAAAGCTTTGCCAGATGTTACGACTTTTTTTTCTTTTTTTTTCGTTTTAAACTTACTTTTTTTTTTAATTTCTTCTTTACTCATTTAAATTTATTTCTTAGCCATTGTTAATTTTTTTCCTGCAATAGCTATGGCTTTACCTTTCCTGGTTCTTGCATTTGAGGATGTTCTTTGTCCTCTAACTGGAAGTTTTTTTCTATGTCTTGTTCCCCTGTAAGTCCCCAAATCTCTTAATCTTTTAATATTTAATGAAATTTCTCTTCTTAAATCTCCTTCAACAGTAAATTTTTCATCAATCAGCTCTCTTATTTTTAACACTTCCGTGTCTGTTAAGCTGTTTACTCTTTTAGATTTATCTATGTTTAATTCTTTGCATATTTTATCAGCGTAAAAATCACCAATCCCATAAATATATTGAAGTGCAACATGCACCTGTTTATTTAATGGTAAGTTTACACCTGATATACGCGCCATACTTTAGAATGTCCTATTTTCGAAAACGCGGATTATATTAATCAAAGTCTTAAAGTCAACTTTATAAGTCATTTATAACTCCTAATATTTGGTCTGTAACATTGGAAATTGGCTTCATAGCGTCTATATCTTTCACAATACCTTTCGTGGAGTAAAAATCTAATATAGGCAATGTTTGGTTATCATATGTTTTAAGACGATTTGCTACTGTACTTTCATTGTCGTCTGATCTTTTTATTAACTCTCTTTTTGCGCATTTGTCATTCGAGCAATCCTGAGGGTCAATTGGTAAATCAAAAAATTCATTAAATGGTTTTTGACAAATTGAACAAGAAACTCTTCCAGAAATTCTTTTAATTAAAATTGAATAATCAACTTTTAGATTAAAAACTACTGATATTTTTTGTTCATATTTTTTAAGCATTAAGTCAAGTGATTTTGCTTGATCTAAATTTCTTGGAAAACCATCAAATATGATATTATCTTTTACTTTTGGATCTGAGATTTTTTTTTCAATTAAATTATTTATTATGTCATCAGAAACTAATTTACCTGAGTCCATAATTTCTTTTAATTGCCTTGATAAATTTGAACCACTTTTTAATTCAGCTCTTAACAAATCTCCAGTAGAAAGTTGAAACATTTTATTTTTCTCAACTAAGAAAGATGATTGTGTTCCTTTGCCAGCACCGGGTGGTCCAAATATTATAACATTCATAAATACTACTATTATCTACTAAATTTAGTTTTTTTAATTAAAGATTCATACTGAACGCTCATTAGTCTTGTTTGAATTTGAGTGATCGTATCCATACCAACCACAACAACAATTAATAGAGAGGTTCCTCCAAGATAAAATGGTATTGGATAATTTGCTATTAAGAATTCTGGTAATAAACAAATTATCACTAAATATGTTGAACCGATTACAGTTAATTTTGTTAGAAGACTTTCAATAAAAACCGCAGTTCTTTCACCTGGTCTAATTCCAGGAATAAAGCCTCCATATTTTTTTAAATTTTCTGCTGTCTCATTTGGGTTAAATACAATTGAGGTGTAAAAAAAAGAAAAGAAAACAATTCCTGCTGCAAAAAAAATCATATAAAGAGGCTTTCCTTGACCCAATAAAGAAGTGATATTTAATAAAAATGAATTTTCTGATGATGAAGAAAAATTTGATAAAGTAATTGGCAACAATAACAAAGCTGATGCAAAAATTGCTGGTATCACGCCGGCTGTGTTTACTTTTAAAGGTAAATAAGAAGACTCTCCCCCATACATTTTATTACCTTGTTGTCTTTTTGGATATTGAATTAAAACTCTGCGTTGCGCCCTTTCCACAAAGACAATAAAATATATTGCTAACAACAAAATTAGCAATATCATTATAATCATTCCACTTGAAATTGCTCCGGTTCTTCCGAGTTCAAAAGTAGAGGCTAAAGCGCCAGGTATTTCAGCAACAATTCCTGAAAATATAATTAGAGATATTCCGTTACCTATTCCTCTAGCAGTAATTTGTTCACCAAGCCACATTAGCAAAACAGTTCCGGTCAATAAAGAAACTGTGGTAACAAATCTAAAATATAAACCTGGATCTTGAACAATACCTTGAGAATTTTCTAAACTTATAGCCACTCCATAACCTTGGATCAAAGCTAGTAATACCGTTCCATACCTAGTGTATTGTGTAATCTTTTGTCTTCCTATTTCTCCTTGAGCCTTTAAATTTTTAAAATAGTCTGTAACACCAGTTAACAACTGAATTATAATAGATGAAGATATGTATGGCATAATTCCAAGTGCAAAAATTGCCATTCTTTGTACAGCACCTCCGGCAAATACATTGAACATACCTAATAAACTTCTTTGATTTCCACCTACAATTTCTTTAAGAGAAGAGGGATCGATTCCTGGCAAAGGAACATAAGTTCCAAACCTATAAATTATTAAAATTAATAGCGTATATAAGATTCTTTTTTTTAAATCACTTGCTCTGGAAAAAGCTCCAAGACCACTCTCAGCATTTTGTGTGAAGCTCGACATCCAATTTATTTAACTAATTCTATTTTGCCACCAGCTTTTTCAATTTTAGCTTGGGCAGATTTACTAAACTTATCAGCTAATAAACTTACTTTTGAGTCAATTTCCCCGGTACCTAAAACTTTTAATTTAATTTTTTTTTCTAATTTTGATTTCAAAAAATATTTACGTAAATCAATTGATTTTGCAGGATCTATTTTTTTAGATTCAATTAATTTTGAAATTTTATCTAAATTTATTACAATATCTTTATCTTTTTTATAAATTGAGTTAAATCCTCTTTTAGGCAATCTTCTATATAAAGGCATTTGTCCACCTTCATAAGCTTTTATAGAAACTCCAGATCTAGACTTTTGTCCTTTTACTCCACGTCCCGAAGTTTTACCTAAACCAGAACCAATTCCTCTGCCTACTCTCTTTTTTGATTTATGGGTTTTTTTATTGAAAGAATTAAGTTGCATTCATTATCTCCTAGAAACTATTTCTTTTATTTTTTTTCCTCTAATCAAAGATATTTCTTTAGGTGACTTTTGTTTTGTTAAGGCATCAAAAGAAGCTCTAACTAAATTATATGGATTAGAAGAACCAATTGATTTTCCTACAACATCTTGTATGCCAGACATTTCGCAGATTGCTCTAACCGGTCCGCCAGCAATAATTCCTGTACCAGCTGGTGCACTTCTTAATAAAACTTTACCCGCTCCATTTCTTCCTCTTACATCATGGTGCAAAGTTCTACCTTCTCTTAATGCAACCTTAACCAAAGACTTTCTTGCAGCTTCAGATGCTTTTTTGATCGCGTCTGGAACTTGTTTTGCTTTTCCTTGACCAAATCCTACTTGACCTTTTTGATTACCTGTAACTACAAGAGCTGCAAAGCCAAACCTTCTTCCACCTTTTACAACTTTGGTTATTCTATTAATTGCTACTAATTTTTCTTTAAATTCACTAGCTTGACTCATATGTTAAAACTTTAAACCTCCGATTTTTGCGCTTTCTGCTAATTGTTTAACTCTTCCATGATATTTGTATTTTCCTCTATCAAAAAAAACATCTTTTAATCCTTTTTTTAAACATCTTTCAGCTATTAATTTTCCAACCAACTCCGATAATTCTTTCTTAGGCTTTTTTTCAAAATTCTTTTCTACAGATGAAGCACTTGCTAATGTTATTCTTTTACTGTCGTCAATTACTTGTGCATAAATATTTTTAGCTGATCTAAATACCGTTAATCTAGGTTTGTTAGTATTAACTTTTTTTATCTTAAACCTAACTCTATTTTTTCTTTTTATACTTTTTGACTTCATTATTTCTTTTTACCTTCTTTTTTTAGTATAAATTGGCCCTCAGATGTTATGCCTTTTTGTTTATAAGGCTCGACAGGTTTATAAAATTTTATATCTGCTACAGTTTTACCAACTAATTCTTTGTCAACTCCACTAATTAAAATTGTTGTTTGTTTATCAACTTTTAAGCTAATACCTTCTGGAATATCATACAAAATATCATGGCTAAAACCTAATTGCAGTTGAAGCTGCTTGCCTTTTAGGTTAGCTCTAAAGCCCACTCCACTTAGTTTCAATGTCTCTTCATATCCTTTTCCTACGCCTATAACTGCATTATTTATTAAACTTCTTTGCAATCCCCAGATTATTTTATTTTGTTTTTTTGGATCTTTTGGCTCAACTATTATTTTACCTTCATTTAACGAAACTTTTAAATATTCAGTATTTATTTCTAAAGTTTTTTTTCCTTTAGGACCTTCAAAACTTATTTTATTTTCTAAGATTTGAACCTTAACATCACTAGGTACCAAAATATGTTTTTTTCCTATTTTAGACATACAATTTATGAAATATTACAGATTATTTCTCCTCCAACTTTTTTTTCTCTTGCTTCGTTATCAGTTAAAATACCATGAGATGTAGATATAATTGCAACACCTAAACCATTTTGAACTCTAGGTAGGCTGTCAAATCTAGTATAGATTCTTCTTCCTGGTTTCGAAACTCTATTAATTTCATTTATTACTGGGCTTCCATGCACATATTTTAAAACGACTTTTAAATTATCAAATGAACCATTTTCGTTTTTTACAGTATCATAACCAACAATAAAACCTTCTCTTTCCATTGCATCTAAAACAAATTTTTTAAATTTAGATGATGGTATCATTACATGCGCATGATTTCTTTGTTGTGCATTTCTTATTCTAGCAAACATATCTCCAATTGGATCGCTTATAGTCATATATCTCCTACCAACTTGATTTTGTCATGCCTGGAATTTTGCCCATTGAAGCAAGTTCTCTTAAGGCAATTCTAGACATTTTTAATTTACGATAATAGCCATGTGGCCTACCCGTTATCTCGCATCTATTTCTTACTCTAATCTTAGCTGAATTTTTTGGTAATTTTGCTAATTTTAAAGCAGCTTCAAATCTTTCATTTAAATTAATTTTTTTATTCATTACTATTTTTTTCAATTTTTTTCTTTTTGACTCAAATTTTTTAGCCAATTTTATTCTTTTTTTATTTTTTTCAATTGATGATACTTTTGCCATTAATTAACTCCTTTTTTAAAAAATGGAAAATTAAATTTATCTAATAAAGCTTTAGCCTGAACTTTGTCAGTTGTAGATGTAACTACAGTGATATCCATTCCTCTCACTTTTTCTACTTTATCAAAATTTACCTCTGGAAAAATTACATGCTCCTTAACACCAAAGCTGTAATTTGCATTTTCATCAAAACTATTAGGATTAAGACCTCTAAAATCTTTAATCCTAGGCAATGCGATATTAATTAATCTATCCAAGAAAAAATACATGTTATTTTTTCTTAAAGTTACTTTTAATCCTAGGGGTATTTTTGCTCTAGTTTTGAAATTTGAAATAGCTTTTTTTGATTTAGTAATTATTGGCTTTTGACCTGCTATATTTGCTAAATCAGTTTCAATAGTTTTTAAAATTTTACTATCATTTGCATCAAGACCTAAACCCATATTAATTACTATTTTTTCAAGTCTAGGTACTTGCATAGTATTTTTAACCTTTAGAGTCTCTTTAAGACTTGGTAAGATTTCCGATTTATAAATAGATTTTAATCTTGGTTCCATATTTATTTAGTTGCCTTTTTTTTTGTTTTTTTTGTCTGTTTTTTTGTCAGAGTTTTTTTTGGTTTTGATGTGGTTGTTTTCTTTTGTTCTGATTTTTTTTCTATATTAACTGCCTTCGATTTTTCAGAAACTTTTTTTTCACCTAAAACTTTTAAATTTGATAAATGCACAGGTTTTTCTAAGTTTACAATTCCGCCTTTTTTTTCTTTAGTAGGTTTTTGATGCTTTTTTTTAATATTAATTCCTTTGATTAATGCCTTATAATCTCTAGGAAAAAGCTTTATTATTTCACCTGATTTTCCTTTATCAACACCTGTAATCAATTGGACTGTTTGACCTTTTTTTAATTTTGTTTTCATTACAATACCTCTGGAGCTAAAGATATAATTTTCATATGCTTTTTATCTCTAAGCTCTCTAGTTACTGGACCAAATATCCTTGTTCCAATTGGCTCACCGTTCGCTGCGATTAAAACTGCTGCATTTTTATCAAATTTTATAGATGATCCATCATTTCTTTGAATCTGTTTTTTTGTTCTAACAATAACAGCCTTATGGACATCGCCTTTTTTAACTTTTCCTTTAGGCATAGCATCTTTGATACTCACGACTACAATATCACCAACACTAGCGTACCTTCTTTTAGAACCTCCAAGCACTTTAATACACTCTATTCTCTTGGCGCCAGTATTATCAGCAACTTCCATTTCGGTTTGCACTTGTATCATACTATTTCTCCAAAACTCTCCATTTTTTTAATTTTGATATCGGCTTGCTTTCAATGATTTTAATTTGATCACCGATTTTAAATTCTCCACTTTCGTAATGTGCGTGATATTTTTTAGATCTTTTTAATACTTTTTTTAAAACAGGATGTCTAAATTTTCTTTCAACCTTTATTACAACTGTATTCTGGTTTTTTGCACTGACTACTTGTCCTGTTAAAACTTTTTTTGGCATTAGTTCTTATCCTTGTTTTGATTTAAAAAAGTTAAAATTTTTGCAATTGATCTTCTAACTGTTTTCACACGAGCAGTATTTTGAATTTGAGAATTTACTTTTTGAAATCTTAAATTGAACTGCTCTTTCTTAAAATTATTCAATTCTTTTTTTAATTGTGTAACTGTTAATTTTTTAATTTCAGAAGTTTTCATGTTATAAATTTAAATTCCTTTTAACAATTTTAGTTTTAATTGGTAATTTCGATGCAGCCCTATCAAAAGACTCTTTTGCTACAGCATCATTTACACCGTCAATTTCGAAAATAATTCTTCCGGGTTTAACTCTATAAACCCAATATTCTGGTGAACCTTTTCCCTTACCCATTCTCACTTCAATTGGTTTTTTTGAAACAGGTATATTTGGAAAAATTCTTAACCAAACTCTTCCTTTTCTTTGCATATGTCTAGTAAGCGCAACTCTAGCAGCTTCAATTTGTCTTGAAGTAACTCTTTCAGGTTCTAAAGCTTGTAAACCATGTGAGCCAAAATTTAAGGCAGATCCTCTGGTAGCTTTTCCTTTTATTCTTCCTTTATGTGCTTTTCTAAATTTTGTTCTAGATGGCTGTAACATTAGTTAGCTTCCTCTTTTTTTTCTGCTTCAATTTTCTTTTGCAAATCTTTTTGAAATACAACACCTTTGTAAATCCAAACCTTAACACCAATTATTCCATAAGTAGTTGATGCTTCGGCTTCAGCATAATCTACATCTGCTCTTAAAGTATGCAATGGTATGCTTCCCTCTCTTAACCATTCTGTTCGAGCGATTTCATTTCCACCTAAACGTCCACTAACTGTTACCTTTATTCCTTTAGCGCCAAGTCTTAAAGCTGAAGACATTGCTCTCTTCATGGCTTTTCTATAGGCAACTCTTTTTTCTAATTGCTGAGCAATATTTTCAGCAACTAAATAAGAATCTAACTCTGGCTTTCTAATTTCTTTTATATTTACACTGACCTCATCTTTAGTAATTTTTGAAATATTATTTTTTATTTTTTCAATATCCGAGCCCTTTTTTCCAATTACAAATCCTGGCCTTGAGGTAAAAATTGTTACAAGACATTTTTTTGACGGTCTTTCGATTAAAATTTTTGAAACTCCTGAATTTTTAATTGTTTTGTTTATGTATTTTCTAATTTTAAAATCTTCAATTAAATATGTTCCATAATTTTGCTTCTTGGCAAACCATACGGAGTCCCATGTTCTATTAATTTTTAGTCTAATTCCAATTGGATTAACTTTTTGTCCCATATTTATGCTCTTTTTCCTTCAGTTTCTTTTTTTTCACTCACTATTATTGTTAAATTAGAAAATGGTTTTTTTATTTCACCAGCTCTACCTCTTGCTCTTGGTCTATATCTTTTCATCACCATCCCTTTTCCAACATAAGCTTCTTTTATAAATAAATTATCAATGTCTAATTGATTATTATTTTCAGCATTTGCTACGGCTGATTTAATTGTTTTTGAAATTTCTTTAGATACTCTTTTTTCTGAAAATTGTAGATTTCTTAATGCAATATCAGCTTTTTTTCCCCTGATTGATCTTAAAATATCATTAATTTTTCTAGGGCTAGATCTTAAATTCTTATATACAGCTTTTACAGTTGCGGTGTCATTAGAAGTTTTTTTAATTTTTTTAGTCATTATTTATTTTCCTTGTTAGGTGCAGGAGACGCTGTAGCTCCAGCTTTTTTATCTGCAGGTGTATGACCCAGAAACTGTCTCGTCGGCGCGAATTCTCCAAGTTTATGACCAACCATTTCATCTGATATTGTAATGGGTATAAATTTTTTACCGTTATAAATTTCAAACTTTAAACCAACAAATTCAGGTACAATTGTTGAACCTCTTGACCAGGTTTTAATTGGTCTTTTTAATGCATCACCACCCTTTTCTACTTTTTTAAGTAAACTAGGATGAACAAATGGTCCTTTCCAAACTGATCTAGCCATAAATTACTTTCTTTTTTTCTTTCTAGAAATAATAAATTGATCTGTTTTTTTATTATTTCTTGTTTTTAAACCTCTAGTTCCTTGACCCCATGGTGTAACAGGGTTTCTGCCTCCAGAAGTTTTACCTTCACCACCACCATGTGGATGGTCTACAGGATTCATTACCACACCTCTTACCGTAGGTCTTTTTCCTAACCATCTATTTCTTCCTGCTTTACCGATCTTTTTATTTTTATTATCAACATTTGAAACTTGCCCAATAGTAGCTTTGCATTTTGATAATATTTTTCTTGTCTCACCAGATCCTAATTTAATAAGTGTATAATCGTCATCTTGACCCATTACTGTAGCTGAAGAACCAGCAGATCTTGCTAAAATTCCACCTTTGCCAGGTGTTAATTCAATGTTATGAACGAGAGTACCAGCTGGAATATTTTTTAATATCATTGCATTTCCTTTTTGAACTTCGGTTTTATCTCCTGAGATGATTGTTTCTCCAATCTTGACACCTTCGACGCCTAAAACATAGCTTAATTTTTTATCTTGATACTCAATAAGCATGATATTAGCGCTTCTAAAAGGATCATACTCAAAACGCTTAACTATTGCCGGCATGTCATTTTTAGCTCTTATAAAATCAATTAAACGATATCTTTTTTTGTGCCCCATCATTTTGTGTCTAGTAGTAATTCGACCTTGATTATTTCTTCCTACAGCTCTTTTTTTGAATTTTGTTAAACTTTTCTCAGGCTTTCCTTTCCATAAGTCACTTCTATCAACAAGTATTGTTGATCTTCTAGATTTTGTGTAAGGTTTAAAACTCTTTAATGCCATTTTCTAAACTCCTGCCGTCATATCAATTGTTTGACCTTCTTTTAAGGTAACGATTGCTTTTTTGTATCCTGTTTTGCGTCCTAATTTTCCTCTTACGACTTTGATTTTTGATTTTGATAAAATTGTATTAACCTTAATAACTTCAACTTTGTAAAGCTTCTCAATACTTTTTTTAATAGATGATTTGTTGGCGTCTTTAGAAACTTTAAAAGTCAGTTTATTTAGAGCATTTAGATTTGTTGATTTCTCAGTAATTACTGGAGATAAAATTATATCAAAAGCCGAATTTTCGTTTTTCATGATTTATTTAATCTTTCTTCAATTGCTTTAATAGACTCTTTGGTAAATAGTATTTTTTCATACTTTATTAAATCGTAAACATTGGTTCCTACATCTTCGATCTTTTTAGAATTTGGTATATTTTTTATACTTCTTACAAACTCTTTGGGTGCTTCTTTGTGATGAATAAACAATGCGCTCTTGGATTTAATATTTTTTAAAAAATCTTTAAAATGCTTAGTTTTTAAACTTGAGATTTTTGGCTCACTAAACACAGCTAATTGGTCCAATCCTGCTTTGACTGATAAAGCGTGTACAAGACCAAGTCTTCTAACTTTTTTATTCAATTTTTTTATAGCATAGCTACCTCTATGCCTTGGGCCATGCGCAATACCTCCGCCAACAAATATAGGGGCTGTAATATTACCGTGCCTTGCGCCACCAGAACCTTTTTGTTGAACAATTTTCTTCCTAGATCCTTTGACTTCACCTCTACTTTTTGTATGACCAGTTTTTTTGAACATTCTATTTTGTTGCCAATCGATCACTTGTTGAATTATGTCTTTTCTTGGTTTAACTTTAAAAATCTTATCAGATGCCTCTAAAGACCCGATATTTTTTCCATCAATACTAATTTCTTTTATCTTCATTATTTTTTTTCTGTTTTTGCAGGTTCGTTTTTATCTGCTGCTGGTTTTTCTTCTTTGCTGTCTTTTTTCTTTTTTTCTTTTTTGGTTGACTTCATCTCTGCTAATGAAGTTTTGTACTTTTCAATTCTTTCATTAATTGTTGATTTATTTTTAGATTTCACCGCTTCTTGAATTTCTACATAAGTATTTTTACTTCCTGGAACCGCCCCCTTTAAATACAACAAACTATTCTCTAGATCGGCTTCAACAATTTCTAAACCTAGAGTAGTTCTAAATTTAGCACCCATATGTCCAGCCATTTTTTTTCCTTTAAAAACTTTTCCAGGATCCTGACATTGACCTGTGGAACCGTGTGCTCTATGTGAAATAGATACACCGTGACTTGCTCTCATACCGCTAAAATTATGTCTTTTCATAGATCCAGCAAAACCCTTACCTATAGTTTTTGCTCTAACATCTACATATTTTTTTTCTTTCAAAACATCTAAATTTATTTCTGTCCCAGGTTTTAGCTCTTCAGTATTTTCTATTCTAAATTCTTTTAATATTCTTTTGGGTTCTTGAGATTTTTTTGCAAAAAAACCTTTCATTTGTTTAGTAAGTTTAGAATTTTTTATATGACCGTATCCAACTAAAATTGCAGAGTATCCTCTTTTGTCTTTACTTATTACATCTACAATTTTCGCTTTTTCAATCTTTAATACCGTTACAGGAAGTGACTCTCCATTATCAAAGAACCTTTGCGTCATTCCTAATTTTTTTCCAATTAATCCAATGGTCATAATTAAATTTTAATCTCCACATCAACACCTGCTGCTAAATCTAGCTTCATTAAAGCTTCAATTGTTGCTGGAGTTGGTTCCATTATATCTATTAATCTTTTATGTGTTCTAGTTTCAAATTGTTCTCTACTTTTTTTATCGATATGAGGCGATCTTAAAACTGTATAAATTTCCTTTTTTGTAGGTAAAGGAATTGGCCCTTTAATTTGCGCACCTGTTCTTTTAGCAGTGTTTACTATTTCTTCTGTTGATTTATCTAGAATTTTATGATCGTAAGCCTGTAATCTAATTCTAATATGTTGCTGATCCATTTTTATTATCCTGCTAATTTTTTAGTTACTTCATCTTGAACATTTTGTGGAACTTTCTCATAATGTGAGAACTGCATAGTATATTGTGCTCTACCTTGTGACATTGATCTTAAATTATTTACATAACCAAACATATTGGCTAATGGTACGTTTGCATTTATCACTGTCGCATTTCCTCTTTTGTCTGTTGATCCTACTTGGCCACGTCTACTATTTAAATCTCCAATTACATCACCCATATAATCCTCGGGAGTAACTACTTCAACTTTCATGATTGGTTCTAAAAGTTTTAAACCACCTTTTTGACAAGCTTCTTTAAAGCAAGCTCTAGCTGCAATTTCAAATGCTAAAACACTAGAGTCTACATCGTGATGTAAACCGTCAATTATTTGAACCTTGTAATCTATCACTGGGAAACCTGCCAATATTCCAGAGTCAGCTACACCTTGTATTCCTTTTTCAACGCCTGGAATAAATTCTTTTGGAATTGCTCCTCCTTTAATAAGGCTTTCAACTTCTCTACCTTTTCCTGGTTCTTGCGGTTCCACAGTTAATTTAACTCTAGCAAATTGACCAGAGCCGCCAGATTGTTTTTTATGAGTGTAATCAACTTCTGCAGATCTTTCTATTGTCTCTCTATAAGCCACCTGAGGTGCACCAATGTTTGCGTCAACTTTAAATTCCCTTTTCATTCGATCAACAATAATATCAAGGTGTAATTCACCCATTCCTTTTATAATTGTTTGACCTGACTCTGTATCAGATGTAACTCTAAATGACGGGTCTTCTTTAGCCAATCTTTGCAACGCTTCACCCATTTTTTCTTGGTCACCTTTGGTTTTAGGTTCAACAGCAATCTCTATTACTGGATCAGGAAATTCCATTGGTTCTAAAACAATTGGATTGTTTTTTACACAAAGGGTATGACCAGTAATTGTATGTTTTAAACCAGCTAAAGCAACAATGTCTCCTGTACTTGCTTCTTTTATGTCTTCTCTGTCATTTGCATGCATCAAAAGCATTCTTCCAATTCTTTCTTCTTTATCAGCAGTAGAGTTTAATACTCCTGTACCTGAAACTAGTTTTCCAGAGTAAATTCTAATAAAAGTAATTGTTCCAACAAAAGGGTCATTAGCAACTTTGAAAGCCAATGCAGAAAAAGGTTCACTATCATCAAATTTTCTAACTAGCTCTTCATCAGTTCCAGGTTTTGTACCTTTTATTTCTTTTAAATCCAATGGGCTAGGAAGAAAGTCAACTACAGCATCTAATAAAGGTTGAACACCTTTATTTTTAAAAGCTGAGCCAGTTAAAACGGGCACGAAACTAAAATTTAAAGTTCCTTTTCTTATACATTTTTTTAAATCATCTTCGCTAATATCTTTTCCTTCTAAATAAGCTTCCATTAGTTTTTCATCTTGTTCAACCGCAGTTTCAACAAGTTCTTGTCTATATTTCTCAGCTTTTTCTTTTAAATCAGCAGGAATTTCTACTTCATTAAACTTTGCCCCGAGGTCCTCTGCTTCCCAAACCAAACCTTTCATTTTAACTAAATCTACTACACCCTGAAGATCTGCTTCAGCACCAATAGGAATTTGTAAAACTAGAGGAGTAGCTCCTAGTCTTTCTTTGATCATGTCTACACAACGGTAAAAATCAGCACCGGTCCTATCTAACTTATTTACAAAACACATTCTTGGAACTTTATATTTGTCAGCTTGTCTCCATACGGTTTCTGATTGTGGTTCAACACCTGCAACTCCATCGAAAACAGCTACAGCTCCATCTAATACTTTTAAAGATCTTTCAACTTCAATAGTAAAATCAACGTGGCCTGGAGTATCAATAATATTAATCCTATGATCTTTCCAAAAACAAGTTGTTGCTGCTGAAGTAATTGTAATACCTCTTTCTTGTTCCTGTTCCATCCAGTCCATTGTTGCTGCACCATCATGGACTTCACCAATTTTATGAGACTTACCTGTATAATACAAAACTCTTTCAGTCGTTGTGGTTTTTCCTGCATCAATATGTGCCATGATACCAATGTTTCTGTATTTATCTTTTGTGTAAACTTTGCTCATAATTTCTTACCATCTAAAATGCGCAAAGGCTTTGTTTGACTCTGCCATTTTATGTGTATCTTCTCTTTTTTTAATTGCTGATCCCTTATTTGTTGATGCGTCGAGAAACTCTTTCATTAATCTCTCTTGCATTGTTTTATCACCTCTTTTTTTTGCAGCATCAAGCAACCATCTAATTGCTAACGCTTGTCCACGATCAGCTTTTACTTCAACTGGAACTTGATAGGTTGCACCACCTACTCTTCTAGATTTAACTTCTAAATTTGGTTTTACATTTTTAATTGCTTCATTAAATATTTTGACAGGATCTTCTTTTGCTTTTTCTTTGATTAAACTAAAAGAGTTATAAAAAATCTTTTCTGCCGTCGTTTTTTTTCCACCAATCATTAAAGCATTAATAAACTTTGATACAGATTTTAATCCATAAATTGGGTCATCTATGGTCTGTCTTTTTGCTTGTCTTCTTCTTCTAGACATTACTTAGGCCTCTTAGCTCCATACTTGGATCTTTGTTGTTTACGGTTTGCAACACCTTGTGTATCTAACAATCCTCTCACAACATGATATCTTACACCGGGTAGATCTTTTACTCGCCCACCTCTTATCATAACAACAGAGTGTTCTTGTAAATTGTGACCTTCGCCAGGAATGTATGCAGTAACTTCAAACCCATTTGACAGCCTTACTCTTGCTACTTTTCTTAGTGCAGAGTTTGGTTTTTTTGGAGTTGTTGTATACACTCTTGTGCAAACACCTCTTTTTAAAGCACAGGCTTCTAGTGCAGGAACTTTATTCCTAATAACTTGTTTTACACGTTTCTTTTTTAACAACTGATTTATAGTTGGCATAATAATAATCTTTTTAAGGAAACAATTTGGTA
>JAYNJZ010000006.1:0-24327 GCA_038110645.1 Candidatus Pelagibacteraceae bacterium | reverse complement strand
TCACTAATGCCATGAAGTAGTTTGAAGTGTTTGCAGCTTCAGCAGCATGCTTAATTATAGCTTGGTGTGCTGGTGATAAGCTGTTGTACTTCTTTTTGTTGAATTGCATCTCAAACATCTCTTGAGACTGGTGGAAGCTTCCTAAGTGATAATGCTTAGAAACGTCTTGCATACCAAAGTCTTTGTCTGAAGTTGGGTTGTTAAACTCAGCAGCATCAATCAAACCAGTTTTCATTGCTGGTTGGATTTCACCACCTGGTAACTGTCTTACAACCATTCCCATTTTCTGAAGAACGTTTGTAGCCAATCCAACTGTTCTGTACTTAAGACCTTTAACCTGAGAAACTTTTGTAGTGTGTTTCTTAAACCAACCGAAAGGCTGAGCAGGCATAGGCATTGCGAAGAAACCTACAACATCAAGACCAATTTTCTTTAAAGTCTTTTCGTATAAAGCTCTTCCGCCACCTTCTTCAATCCATCCCATTAATTCTTGAGATGAGAATCCGTAAGAAGGACCAGTACCGAATAGAGATGCAGCAGCGTTCTTACCATACCAGTAAGCAGTCACTGAGTGAGAAGCATCAACGATACCCTTACTAACACCATCTGCGATTTCTGAAGTTTTAAGTACCGCACCAACTGGCAGAACTTCTAAAGCTAGACTTCCACCACCCATTGCGTTTACTCTATCTGCATATTGTTTCGCCATCTCTAAAAAGATACCGCCACCCCATGCAGCTTGCATTTTCAGCTTCACACTTTTTGCATGACCAGCTGACCAAGCACCAACGTTAGGCATTGCGACAGCTGCTGCTGTAGCACCCGTAACTGCTGCTGCTTTTTTGAAAAATTTACGTCTCGAATTAGACGTAATGTTTTTTTTTGACATGTGTTTTTCTCCCATGTTAGTTAAATTTAACTGGCATAATTTAGCTCAAACAATCACACGTTGTCTATCTAAATAGTAGCGGCAAAATCATAAAGTTATTGCAACTGCAAACAAGATTATTGGGAAATTTAATTTTTTTAACAACTTTAGGTTGTTAATTAACTTGATCTCGAGGTTTATTATTTTGATTTAAAAAACTTTCTAAATTGTCTATCGCACGATTACCCATTGCAATTCTTGTTTTTGAGGTTGCGCTACCTAAATGTGGGAGTAAAAATAAATTTTTTAGATTTAAATATTTTTTATTAATTTTAGGCTCACCACGATAAACATCCAATCCTAATGCAAATATTTTTCCTGATTTCATTGCTTCGATCATTGGTTCATCTTCAATAACTTCGCCTCTAGCTGCATTTGCTATAACTGCTCCATCAGGAAAATTTTTAATTGTATTGGCATTAATTAAACTTTCAGTTTCTTTTGATCCAGGGCAATTAATAGATAGAAATTCACTATTCTTAAATAAATTATTTATATCTTTATGATAAATTGCTCCTTGCTCAAGATCGGGGCTTAACCTATTTCGATTGTGATAATGAATTTCCATATCGAATGCTTTTGCTCTTTTAGCTACAGCTCTACCAATTCTACCCATTCCTAAAATTCCCAATTTCTTTCCTGTCATTTGTTTTCCAATTAAATAATCTGTAGACCATAGCCAATTCTCTTTTTCAGCATCTATTCTTCCTTCATACGCTCTTCTTGATGCTCCGAGTAATAATAATATTGATATTTCTGCAGTAGCATCTGTAAGAACCTCTGGAGTATTGGTAACAATTATTCCACGTTTTTTTGCTGCGTGGATATCAATATTTCCAAATCCAACAGCATAGTTGGAAATTATTTTGATTGTATCAGGTAATTTATCAATAATTTCTTTATTTAATGAAGTAGTTGTGAATGACAATATTCCATCACATCCTTTGGATAAATCTAATAACTGGTCATGATTATACAACTTGTCATCTTCATTAAGTTTTACATCAAATATTTCTTTTATACGTGCATTATTTTCTTCTAATAACTTTCTTGTAACTAATATCTTTTTCATAATTTATCTAAACCTATGGGTTTTGTTCCCCCTGTAAACCAATCAATTAACTCGATTGTATGAACAATTGGAATATCCGTACCATTTGCAATTTGGGTAATACAACCAATGTTTCCTGCAGCAATAATATCAGGTTTAATTTTTTTTATATTCTCACATTTTCTTTTTAACAATTCTGTAGCTAATTCATCCTGCATTAAATTGTAAGTACCAGCAGATCCACAACACAGATGGCCATCTGGAACTTCTAAAATATTATTACCCGTCATTTTTAATAATTCGATTGGTTGATTATGAACTTTTTGTCCATGTTGCATCGAACATGCTGAGTGATAGGCAATATTATATCTTTTAGAATTATTTGATCTTGTAAAATCAAGCTTGATAGACTCCTCAAGATATTCAGTAATATCTAACGCTAAGTCACTTATAATTTTTGCCTTTTTCCTAAACGATCTATCTGGATGATTTTTAAATATAAAGCCATAATCTTTAATTGTGGTTCCACAGCCCGAAGTGTTCACCAAAATAGCATCTATCTTTTCTTTTTCATGCAAATCATACCAAGCATTAATATTTTGAACAAAATATTCATGTGAAATATCTTGTTTACCCATATGATGAGTTAATGAACCACAACATTTAATTTCTTTTAAAACATGAACCTCTATCCCGTGTCTTAATAAGACATTGATTGATGAATCATTAATATTTGGTGAAATTGCTTTTTGAACACATCCCGTTAACAGTGCAACTTTCGAAATTGATTTTTTTTTTGGTTTAAAAACTATATTTTCTGGATAATCAGATTTTATAAAATGTTTTGGAATAAAAGAGACCATGTGCTTTATCTTTTTTGGCAGTAAGAAATGTAGTGGCTTTGAAATTTTAGTGATTTGACCTAAAAACCTAAACAAATTTGGTTTAGGTAAAACATAAGCTAACATATTTCTAATTAACTTTTCAAAAAAAGGTCTTTTGTAAGTCTTTTCAATATGATTTCTCCCATGGTCTATCAAATGCATATAATCTACACCAGACGGACATGTAGTTAAGCAAGAATAACAGGATAGGCATCTGTCTATGTGTTTGACAATTTTTTTAGTTGCAGGTTTTTCATTTTCTAACATATCTTTAATCATATAAATTCTTCCTCTAGGGCCATCTAACTCATCACCTAATATTTGATAGGTTGGACATGTTGCATTACACATTCCACAGTGAACACATTTTCTAAAGATTTTTTCTGAATTTTGTATTTCAGGATCTAAAAGTTGGTTTTTTTTAAAATTTGTTTGCATTATATCCCTGAATACATTTTGTTAGGATTAAGTATACCTTTTGGATCAAAACTTTCTTTAAGTTTTTTTGATAAAATTTTTATGCTAGAGTTTGAATTTGTTAAAAACTCTTCACTTTTTCTAAAATTATCATTTGCTCTTAAAACCGTTAAATGTCCATCGTGCTTAAGACAAAAAATTCTCATTAAATCTAAATCGCTTTGGCTTTTTAATGAACACCAGGCAATGTTTCCTCCCCAATCTAAAAAATATTTAAATTTAGTTTTTTCAAAATGTTTTAAAAAATTTGCCATATTTGTTACCGGTAAAGAAATTTTACAAATAAAATCTTCTGAATTAGAATACCCTTCAAAATTTTTAATTTTTCTCCAAAAAATAGCAGTTTGATAAGTGTCTAATACAGAAACTGATTGATCTTTAAAAATTTTTTTCAAAGCTTGAATTCTTTCTGTTACGGAGGATTTTGGGCCTTGTACCCTAAGTCCAAGAGCGGATGCATCTTTTTTTACATCATTAAGTGTTAAGAACGATACATTGTCCTCTGAAAAAAAACATGCACCAGACACTTCTAATGACGTATTCATCGCTTTACGAAAAACTTCCAATGCATCTAAATAACTCAAATTATTTATTAAAAATGTTTCTTCAAAATCAGGAATAGGTGATACCTTTAAATTTATTTCTGTAATTGCACACAATGTTCCATAAGATCCGCTTATTACTTTGCTTAAATCATAACCAGTAACATTTTTTACTACTGTGCCTCCTGATTTAATCTTTGCTCCAGAGCCATTCACAGCCTTAAAACCAAGTAAATGGTCTCTTAAGGCTCCATTTTTAAATATACCTGGACCTGATAAGTTACATGAAAAAACTCCGCCTATGGACCCAGAATTTGATTGTCCAGAATAAATATACCCGAGATCATTAGGTTCAAATCCAAAGGATTGGTTTTTATTTTTCAATACCGCCTCTACTTCGCTTAAAGAGGTTCCTGGTAAAACTTTAATATAGAGCTCTTCCGGAAAATATTCCAAAACTCCTGACATTGCACTTAGGCTTAAAGTTTGAGAAGATTGAATAATTCTTCCAATCTTCTTAGAGCCATGACCAATAATTTCTATTGGATTATTTTTATTATAATTATCAAAAATAAAATCTGAAACTTCTTGTTCAGTTTTAGGAAAAAAAGGCTCTGCCATCAAAATCTTGGTAGGTGCGGGAACTTATCTTTGCTTTTATGTATATGCATTCTTCCACCTTCTGCACATCTATGCAGAATAGGAAAAACCTTTCCTGGATTTAAGAGATTTTGTTCATCAAATGCGTTTTTAATATTCAATTGTTGTTGAATATCATTATCATTAAACATTTCACACATTAACTCTCTTTTTTCTACTCCAATGCCATGTTCCCCTGATAAGACTCCTCCAACTTTGACACAATATTTTAAAATATCTGCACCAAAATCTTCTGCTTTTTTCATTTCTACTGGATCATTTGAATCAAACATAATTAAAGGATGAAGATTACCATCACCAGCGTGAAAACAGTTTGCAACATCTAATTTATATTTTTTTGAAAGTTTGCTTATATAACCTAAAACATCTGCAAGTTTATTTCTTGGAATTGAACCATCCATACAAATATAATCCGGGGCTAAAACACCACATGCTGTAAATGCAGCTTTTCTCCCCTTCCAAAACCTCATTCTTTCTTCATCACTATTACTTGCACGATTATAAGAAGCCTTATTCATTTTAGCTATGTCTAAAACTTTATCTATCAAGGTATCAACTTCACTTGTTGTACCATCAAGTTCAACAATTAATAATGCCTCTACGTCTCTTGGATATCCTGCTTTAGCGTAATTATCTGTAGCAATAATTAAAGGTTTATCCATAATCTCCATGCCAGCAGGAACAATTCCTTTTGCAATAATATCTGCAACACAATTTCCAGAGTCTTCAATAGTATCAAAGCCAATTAGAACTGCTCTTACAGACTCAGGCTTTTTTAAAATTCGAACTGTAACTTCTGTTACAACACCCAGCAAACCTTCAGAGCCAGTAACTAAACCTAGAAGATCATAACCCTCAGAGTCTAAATGTTTACCGCCAAGTTTAATTATTGTTCCATCCATTAAAACTAACTCTATCCCCATTAAATTATTTGTAGTTGTCCCATATTTTAAAGAGTGAACTCCACCAGAATTTTCTGCAACATTCCCGCCTATTGAACAGGCTAATTGACTGGATGGATCTGGAGCATAGTAAAAATCTTTGTGTTGTACAGCTTGAGTAATTGCAAGATTTGCTACACAAGGTTGAGCAACAACACATCTATTATCAAAATCTGTTTCAAGTATTTTGTTAAATTTCCCCATTCCCATTAAAATACAGTCTGCTAAGGGAATAGATCCTCCTGATAAGCCAGTGCCAGCTCCTCTGGGCACAACTTTAATTTTTTTTTCGTTACAATATTTTAATATTTTCGATACTTCATTAGTTGTCTCAGGCAAGACAACTGCAATCGGCTTTTGTCTATAGACTGAAAGTCCATCTGTTTCATAAGGTTTAATTTCATCATCTGTATGAATAATATTTTGAGTAATATTATACAAATCTTGAACAATCTTTTTTTTGTTTTTTATTATGTTTAAATCAGCTTCAGGTAAAGTTAATGGCATATCAGTATATTAAAGAATTTTTTTGATTTTCTCCAATGCTTTTTCAATATTTTCGTAAGAATTTGCAAAACTAAATCTGACGAAATTTGTGCATGATTTACCAAAGCTTGTACCCGGGACTAATGCTACCCCAGCATCGAATAAGCATTTTTCTGCAAAAGTATCGCCACTCATCCCGGTTCCGCTCACATTGGGAAAGGTATAGAATGCCCCTCCAGGATTGTTACATTTAATACCTGGAAGGCTATTAAGTCCTTTAACAATCAATGATCTTCTTTTATTAAACTTATCCATCATATCATCTAAGAAATCATGAGAACCCTCTAATGCTGCTAAAGCAGCAACTTGATTGGCTGCTGATACACATGAATAACTATTTATTGCCATACGTGTTACTTTATCAATTAATGTTTCTGGCCATACACTCCAACCCAGCCTCCATCCTGTCATAGCATAGGTTTTGCTCCAACCGTCCATTACTATCAATCTATTATATAATTCAGGATAATAAAAAAAAGATGGCATTTTCTTTCCATCATAAATTTGTCTTGAGTATATTTCATCACTTAAGATTGCCACTTCAGGAAATTTTTTTAGGCCATTTACTAATTTATCAATCTCAACTTTTTCAATTAAACCTCCTGTTGGATTTTGAGGATTATTAATTATTAATAATCTTGTTTTATCGTTTATCAGTGAAAGGACATCGTCAGCATTAAAAGAAAAATTTTTTTTTTCAGATAAATACATTGGTACAGATTTGGCACCAGTATAATTGATTACCGACTCGTAAATTGGAAAACCTGGTTCGGGATAAATTATCTCTACACCGGGTTGGCCGAACATCATTATTGCAAAAAACATTGAAGGCTTGCCCCCTGGTGCAATAAAAACTCTATTAGAATCAATTTCAGCACCATACATTTTTTTTATGTGCCTACTAACGCCATCTCTTAATTCTTGTGTACCATTAGCTGGAGTATATCCATGATGACCTTCATCTAATGCCTTTTTACCAGCTTCAACAATATGTTTTGGAGTTAAAAAATCTGGTTGCCCAATACCTAAATTTATTATCTCACGGCCTTCGCTTTCTAATTTTTTGGCTTTAGCTAAAATGACAAAAGCATTCTCTGTTCCTAATCTAGAAAAATTATCTGCGATTTTCATTAGCGGTATGCTATTTTATCTTTTGTTAACTCATTTACGCTTCTTGTACCCATTAATGTCATTCCTCTAGTGATTTCATCTTTCATTTTTTGAAGAACTCTTTCAACACCCAATTGACCACCTGCTCCAAGCGCATAAAGGTATGCTTTTCCCATCGAACATGCTTTTGCACCTAATGCTAGTGCTTTTAGCACATGAGTTCCTCTTCTAATTCCACCATCTAAAATAATTTCAATCTTATCACCTACCGCATCTACTAATGTTGAAAGTTGATCAAAAGGAGCTCTTGATCCATCAAGTTGTCTACCACCGTGATTTGATATCATAATTGCTGAAGCTCCAATATCAATAGCTTTTTTGGCATCATCTACGGACATAATTCCTTTTAAAGCAAAAGGCCCATTCCATTTTTTTGCTGCATATTCTGCATGTTTCCAATTCATAGTAGTGTCAAACTGTGAGTTGATATAATCCATAATAGAAATTTCAATACTTGATCCTTTTTTTGTTAAATGTGAAATATTCGCTAATTTAAATTTTGGTCCCATTAAATATTTTAGACTCCACTCAGGATGCATAGCAAAACTTAAAAGGCTTTCTAAAGTTAACTTTGGAGGAGTAGTAAAACCAGTTCTGTGGTCTCTCTCTCTATTGCCTGCTACTATAGTATCAACCGTTAAACACATTGCTTTAAAACCTGAACGTTGACATCTTTCAATTAAATTATCTGTTAGACCTTGATCCTTATGGATATAAAGTTGAAACATCTTTGGTCCACCCGATATATTTGAAACCTCTTCAATACTTGTCGTTCCCATCGTAGAAAGACTAAAAAAAGTTCCAAATTTTTCTGCTGCTCTAGCTGTCGCTCTTTCACCTTCATGATGATACATTTGGTGCATTGCTGTTGGTGACAAGAAAAGTGGAAAATCAATTTTTTGTCCCAAAACACTTGTGGAAGTATCTATACTACTAACATCAGTAAGAACATTAGGTACTAAGTCACATTTATTAAATGACTCAGTATTTCTTTTAAGTGTGGTCTCATCGTCAGCACCGCCATCAATATAATGAAAAATTGGAGATGGTAATTTTTTTTTTGCAAGTTGACGAAAATCATCAACGTTATGACAATCACTTAACTTCATAATTTAAAGTTAATACTGTCTAAAAAAAGTAAAAGCTATATTATTAGCACCTGGATTTTTATCACCCAAGCTAGCATTAGAAATGTGACTATAAGATAGTCCAAAGTTAGATTTGTCTCCAAGGTTCCAACCTAAATTGATTTGTGATTTGAATTCTAATTCATGACCCAAGTCTTTACCATCGCCTTCATCATAATATCCAGGAGCGAAACTTGGACTTATAAAAAAGTTTCCAATCTTGTAATCAACTTTAATTCCAGCATATAACATTGCTGCGTTATCTTCCGTAAGCATTGCCCCTGTGATTGGAACAAACTTACCAATTTTTGTATCAATACTTTTATCTTCACTAAAGCTATAAGTAGCTTCTAAAAATCCTGCTTTTTTATTATCATCACTATAATCAAGCATACCTGTAGACATAGCCAGACCACTTGCATATGCAGAAGTTGACAATAAGAGAAAAAGAATTGCAAAAAATATTTTTTTCATAAAAGCTAACTATATTAATAATAAATTATTTAAAAGCCTAAATCTTTACTAAAAGTGTGAAATATTAGCCTTTTTTTTGAATATTTTCTAAATTTTTTAATAGCATAGGCAACACTAGGAAATGCAAGAGATTTCCATGGAATTTCGTTGTAATCAAAATATTTTGCATCTAAAGTCTCTATGCCTGGCTTAAATGTCTTATTTAGTTGTTTAGCAATAAAAACAAATTGTATTAAATTCTTATTTCTAACTGTAAAAATTATAAAAAGTTTTTCTAATTTAATCTTTATATTAACTTCTTCTTTAGCTTCTCTTATTGCACCCTCTTCAGGTGTTTCCCCTTCATCTATATAACCAGAAGGAAACGTCCATTTACCATAAGAAGGCTCGATAGCCCTTTTGCACAATAAAAATTTATTATTTTTTAAAACTAATGATCCTGAGACGAGTTTGGGGTTTCTGTAATCAATAAAACCACATTGCTTGCATACTCTCCTCTTTTTTTGTTCAAGATCAACTTTTTTATAAACAAAAGCATGACAGCAATTATTTTTAGCCACGTATTCTCCTAAGCAAAATATATATACCCATAAAAAAAAATAAGATTGGAACTAGCCACAAGGCTATACTTTTTAAAGTTACCGATGGATTAAACATGATTGACTCACCATATTTTCTTTTTAAAAAATTGTAAATTTCATCATCAGTTTTATTTTTTACAATCTCTTTTTTTACATATTTTTTAATATCGTTTGCAAAGTTTGAGTTCGACTCATAAACAGATTGACCATCACATACTAAGCAACGTAAATTTTTTGTAATTTGATTACTTCTTGTCATCACGTCATCTGCTAATGATATTGTTTGCATTAGTAAAAATAAAAGTAAAAAAAAATATCTCATTTAAAATTCGAAGCTTTTTTAACAAACTGGTCATCGATTGGACCAATTTTTTTATCAATGATTATAAAATTTTTATCAACTAAAAATGTTTCAGGAACTCCAAATGCACCAAGATTGATTGATAACTCACCATCAGAATCAATTAAAATTTCATGATATGGGTTTTTATACTTTTTTAAAAACTTCTGAGCATTCTTTCTATTATCTTTATAATTAATTCCTATAATTTTAATTTTATCTTGATTTAGCTTTACTAAAAAAGGATGTTCAATTTTACAAGGTGCACACCATGACGCAAAAATATTAACAATAAAAACCTCATCATTCACAATATTTTTAAGACTTACTATCTCATCTTTTAACAAACTTTGAGCTTTTAAATTTGGGATTTCTTTTCCAACCATTGTTCTTGATTGAAAATCTTTTTTGTCAAAAAGAGAAAAATAAAACAGTAAAAAAATTGCCGTTAAAAATAAAATTAAATAAAATATTCTAAACTCTTTTTTTAAAAACACTTAATACTCCACCAAAAATAATTAAAAATAATCCAAACCAAATACCATGAATAAAAAAATTGTAATAATACCTTGCGCCCAGAACTTTACTATTTAAGTCAGGAAAATTTACAACCAAATAATGATTAGAAAATAATGTGGACTTGATACTTGTTTCAGAGGTAATTTGATTTGGTTGAAAATATCTTCTTACAGTTGGTCTTAAGTTAAAAACTTCATTATCTGTAAATATTTCAAACTTTGTTTTCATTTCCAAATAATTATCAATTTTTTTTATTTCTTGTTTCACAAATTTAAAAGATAAATTTTCAAATTTTTTTACTTCACCAATTTTAATCTCAAAATCTTTGGTCATTGAATTATATGAATTTAAAAATATTGACAAAAAAAATATTCCAACACCTAAATGAGAAAATAACCTTGGTAAAATATAAAAGGTAAATTTTTTTCTTGCACTAAAAATCTCAAAAATAATTATTAATATTAATAAGCTGGATGAACACAGGCCTAAATAAAGTATTAAATCATAATTTTTTGAAATAAATGTAACTACAAATCCTATTATTAATGAAGCTAAAAAAATTAATGTATAAGTGAATAAATTTTGAAATTTAAAACTATTAGACCATTTTAATAAAGGCCCAACTGACATTGTGACAAGGAAAATAAAAACAAATGGTGCTAATATACTATTGTAATAAACAGGTCCTATTGAAATAGTTTCATCAAAAATTGATAAAATTATTGGGTAAATGGTTCCTATTAAAACTACACAAAGGAAAAATAACAAAAAAAAATTATTAATATTTAAAAAATTTTCTTTTGAAAAAAAAAAGTTTTTAAAATTGCCCTCTTCGTGTGAATTCAGAATATAAATTATTAACGATATTGCTGTAATAAAAGATATAATAAGTAAAATAAATATCCCTCTGTCAGGATCATTTGCAAAAGCATGAACGGAATTTAATATACCAGATCTAACTAAAAAAGTTCCAAGAAGACTAAAAGAAAAAGTTAATATGGCCAAAAGAGCAGTCCAATTCTTCATTTTATTTTTTATTTTTAAAACTAATAAAGAGTGAATTAATGCTGTACTTGTAAGCCACGGCATCAAAGAAGCATTTTCAACTGGATCCCAAAACCAATAGCCACCCCAGCCGAGCTCATAATAAGCCCAAAGCGATCCGAGACTTATACCAATTGTTAGAAAAACCCATGACAACATTACCCAAGGCCAGCAAATCATTGCCCACTGATCATTTAATTCCTTTTGTAATAAACCTGCTAAAACTAAACTTAAAGTTAGTGAAAAACCCACATATCCTAAATATAAAAATGGAGGATGAATTGCTAATAATGGATCTTGGAGAATAGGATTTAAACCCAGGCCTTCTTTCGGAGTAGGAATAATCATATCAAATGGATTTGATGTGGTAATTAAAAAAATTAAAAAAATCAAAAAAATGTTATTTTGAAAAAAAATTACCCAAGCTTTAAATTGATCTTTTTTTTTATAAAAAATATTGAATAGAAGTCCATACAAACTAATTATTAAAATAAATAACAACAAACTACCTTCGTGATTTCCCCAGGTGCCAGCTAATTTATAAATAAAAGGTTTCAAAGAATGGGAATTTTCATAAACAGCTGAGATACTAAAATTAGATGTACAAAAGTAATAAATTAAAACAAAAAAAGAAATTATAATTACAACAGATGCAACGTTAAAAAAAAGTATAGATAATTTTGTTTTTTTTTTAAAAAAAAATAAATTACTTAAAAAAGAAAAAAAAATAGAAAAAATTAATAAAACGTTTGCAAAATTACTTGCCATATTTTTTTTTCCAATCACCAGATTTTTTTAAAGCATCTGCGACTTCCTTGGGCATATAATTTTCATCATGCTTTGCTAATATTTGAGTAGCTTTGAGATTAGTTCTTGAATTAAGAATCCCTTCTACCACAGCACCTTGTCCCTCCTCAAATAAATTGGGTTTGATACCAGTATAATTAACAAGAATTTCTCTCTTAAAATCTGTGACTACAAAAGAAAAATCATTTCCTTTTTTTTTCATTGAACCTTTTTTTACCATACCGCCAATACGAATAGTTCCATTGGGTAACTCGGTGATATCATATAACTCACTAGGAGAGAAAAAATATACTGTATTTTTTTCTAAAGTTTCATAAACAAACTTACCAATTATAAGTACTGATATGACTGAGACTAACAAAATATATAATCTCTTCTTGGTGTTATTATTCATTTATTTGAATTAATTTTTAAATTTAAACTCTCTAACTTAAATCGTATTAAAAAAATTATTATCGAAAAAGCTAGAAAAGATAAAAACATTATTATTAATGGGCTTAACATTGTGGAATGAATTGTAGAAGTTTCAGTTAATTTAATTGTAGCTGGCTGATGTAAAGTATTCCACCAATCAACAGAAAATTTTATGATCGGTAAGTTTGCAAGTCCAACTAAAGCTATAATCGATGAAAGTTTTTCAGCAAGTAGAAATTTTGAAACAAATTTCCAAGTAAGAAGATATGATATATAAAAAACTACCAAAACAAGCATAGAAGTTAATCTAGCATCCCATGTCCAGAAGGTTCCCCAGGTTGGTTGGCCCCATATAGAACCTGTAAAAAGAGAAATTAAAGAAAAAGTAAAACCAATTGGAGCAATACTTTTAGAAACCAATGTAAAAAATCTGATTTTAAAAACTAAAATTATGAGTCCACAAACACTCATTACTCCATAAATTTGTAATGCCAACCAGGAAGCTGGTACATGAATATACATTATTCTAACTGTATCTCCTTGCAGGTAATCTGCAGGAGAAATAAATAAAGATAATAAAAGGCCAAATATCACCAGTGATAAAAAAAATATTTTTACCCAAAAAATATAGTGGTCATGAAAATCTCTAAAATTTTTAGCCTTTAAAAAATTAAACATTATTTAAAAGTAATTGAAAATTTTTTTTTTGGTATGTGTTAGTCTGTCCAGTTTGAAGAGGGAGAATGGGAAAAACTTCAAACTGGACTATATATACTTCGTAAATTATAAAATTGTCCTATTGCTGGATAAAAAGTGTTTAATTTGAGGCGAAATCTAATTTGTAGATCTTAAATAAAGGCCTTCTTTATTTTGACCATTAAATATTTCATTTACTAATGGATGTCCAACAGGCTCATTTCTGTCATCAAGCACCAAGTTTTGCTCTGACACATAAGCTTCATATGTAATTTCATCATTCTCAGCTAAAATGTGATAAAAAGGTTGGTCTTTTCTTGGTCTGACATCTTTCGGGATAGATTGATACCATTCCTCTGAATTATTAAATTCAAAATCAACATCATAAATAATTCCTCTAAATTCAAAAAGCCTATGCCTTACTACCTCACCTATAGAGAATTTCGCTTTTTTGGGAATTTGATTTTTCATTAACTGATTAATAGTTAATTATCCTGACGGAGAAATCAAGGCCTTAAAACCGTTGATAAGTACATTTTTAATGTAATGAATTTTGTTTTGGTCTCAAAATATACAGGAATAATATCATTTTTAACTTTTGCAAAATAAACGTCTAAATACATAGAGTTTAAATTTTTTTCTCTTGCAAATTTATGACCCGCAATAGCTTTATAATTTATTTTACAAGTAAAAATAATACTATGCTTCTTATTTTTAAAAGTAATAAATGTTTTGGTCAAATTACTTTTGGTCAGAAAAACTTGATAAACATCGTCACCGTCATAAATATTTTGTTTTGTATTACAATTTGAATTTAAATTATTGCTAAATAATATTTTATACACTGCAGTAAGAGGATCGGTTATATCTATAAGATCACTACTATTAATAACCTTATATGCTTTACCCTTACTAAATTTTACATTACTCAAAACAACTTTATTATTAATTTTTTTGAAATAGTAGATTTTTTCTTTATTTTTTTTTTGTAAATTAAAATAATAATTTAAAATATCCTGTTCTTTATGATTAGTCGTTTGAATAATATTTTTAAAACTTATAAAATAACCTACTAAACCTTTGCTATTAATTATAGAATACAATTTATTTTCGCCTATATTAAATTTTAAATTCATAAAATTAAAATTTAAGCCATAAACTTGATAATGAAATTCTCTTGAATATAAATTAGAACTCTGAAAGAGTATTAGAGAAAATAATATTAAAATTTTTTTTACCATGAATAAATCAACCATTAAATTTATAACAGACTTTGGACCTTTACTAATTTTTTTTTATTTTTATAAAAAACAAGGAATGATTGAGGCTATATTGCCTCTAATAATTTCTACTCTTATAGCGACAGCAGTTTTATATTTTTTCGAAAAAAAAATACCTATTATCCCAATTGTAGGTGCGGTTATTGTCGCCATATTTGGTGGATTAACATTATATTTCAATGATAAAACTTTTATTTATATGAAGCCAACAATTGTCAATCTACTTTTTGCTGGAATTTTGTTTTTAGGTAATTTCATTTTGAAAAAAAATTTTATTAAATCACTTTTAGAAAACTCCATTCAATTAGAAGAGAGGGGATGGGAAATATTAAATCAACGCTGGATATTTTTTTTTATTTTTTTAGCACTATTAAATGAATTAATATGGCGAACACAAACAGAGGACTTCTGGGTTAAATTTAAAGTATTTGGAATTATTCCAATTACATTAATTTTTACTTTATTTCAGGTTAATGTAATAAATAAGTACAAAAAAAATGTTTAAAGTAATTCAAAATAAAAATTTTAAAGACGAAATTTTTTTTAATAAGAAAGAATTAGGTGAAATTTTGAATATTTATGGATCAATGGTTTCAAAAGGAATATGGAAAGATTATGCAATTTTTATCAATAAAAATATTGTAGGTTTTGACATTTATAGGAAAGCTACTGAGAAACCTCTATTTCAAATTATTAAAAATCTGAAAAGCAAGGTAGGTCAAAAATATCTATTAAAAGATCAGTATGGTAAAATTATTAAATATTCTAATGAATTAAAAAATATCATATCTATTTTACATAAAAAAAATCTTCGTCTTATTAAGTGATTAAAAAACAATTTCTTCCAAAGAAAATTTGCATAGCTTGCAATCGAGAATTTACTTGGAGAAAAAAATGGGAAAAGAACTGGGAGAACGTTAAGTATTGCTCAAAAAGATGTTCAAATAAAAAACCCTAGTCTAACGTAATTATTAGCACTAGGGTTTTAAAAATTTATCTTCTCTGACCAAAAAGTCTTAGCAACATTATAAATAAATTAATGAAATCTAAATATAATGTTAAAGCACCCATCACTGCTTTTTTTGAAGAAACTTCTGATGAGTCACTTTCATAATACATATTCTTAATTTTTTGAGTGTCATATGCAGTCAAACCTACAAAAATCAAAACACCTAATACTGAAACTACAAAATAAACAGCAGGCGACTTTAGAAAGATGTTTACTAATGATGCAATCAATATTCCGATTAAACCCATTATCAAAAAAGAGCCCCAACCAGTTAAATCTTTTTTTGTAGTATAACCATACAAACTCATGGCTCCGAACGTTCCAGCAGTAATAAAAAATACCCTCGCGATACTTGTTCCAGTATACATTACAAAAATTGAAGCTAATGAAGCTCCCATTAATGCCGCAAATATCCAGAAAACAGTTTGTGCTTTAGCGGCGCTCATTTTATTAATTCCAAAGCTCATATAAAAAACAATTCCTAATGGAGCCAAGGCCACAACCCAAGCAAAACCAGATTTAAATATTAAATCTCCTATTGGCGTTGTTCCTGTGATACCTAATTGTGATACTTGAATACTATCTCCGCCTGATAATTTAAATAAAAACAACGAAACAAATCCAGTTAATAAAATACCTGATGCCATAAAGTTATAAACTTTTAGCATGTAACTTCTTAAACCTTCATCAATGCTATCTCCAGCAACGGCTGTGGTTGACTGAACTCTAGCTATTCTATCTTTTAAACTCATAATTTCCTTCTTATAATCTGTTAATTTATTATATATATGCTAAAATTTTGTGACATTTTCAAGGTGTCAAAAAGCCTATTAAATCAATATTTTGAGGTCTGTGTATATTAAATCAATAGCAACATAAAGAATTGCAAATAATCCTAGCCAAGCAATCCAAGTGTATTTTGTAATCATTTTTGAAACCACATTGGCCATAGTTGCCATTAAAATAATTGAAAGCACTAGTCCAAAAATTAAAAGTTCATAATGATGTTTTGCAGCACCAGCTACACCTAAAACATTATCTAAACTCAAACTTATATCTGCTAAAGCAATTGTTCCAATTGCTGCTAATAATGATTTTTTTTTTGTACTAAATTTAATTTTTTGTTTTTCGTTATTTTTAACTACATCTTTATATAATTTGTAAACAACCCATAATAAAATTAAACCACCAATCAACTTTAGGCCATCAATTTGTAAAAGATATGCGGTCAGCAAAGTAAAGATTATTCTTAGAATTACTGCTGCTGAAATACCCCAGAAGAATATTTTTTTTCTAACCTTTTGATCAAATTTAGATGCCAACATGCCAATAATAATTGCATTATCTGCAGCTAAAACTAGGTCAATTAAGATAATTTGAATTAAAATAGCAATTTGTTCTGACATTAGATTTTTTATTTATAATTGTTCGATCATGGGGTAAACATTTTTTATGATCTATAAAAATTTAGGTAATTCAAACATAAAAGTAAGCACTATTTGTCTAGGCACTATGACTTGGGGTGAACAAAACACAGAGTCTGAAGCCTTTCAACAAATGGATTTGGCGTTTGATTATGGTGTAAATTTTTTTGATACTGCAGAACTTTATCCAATACCACCAACTGCAAAAACTCAAGGAGAGACCAGTCGAATTATATCAAGATGGATTCAATCAAAAAAAAATAGGGATAAAATTATTATCGCTGATAAAATTGTTGGTAGATCTAAAATGGAATGGTTTAGAGATAATGGCGAACCAACAAGATTGAATAAAAAACAAATTAAATTTGCCTTAGAACGTTCACTAAAAAATTTAAATACTGACTATATTGATTTATATCAGCTACATTGGCCTGATCGTCCTATAAATGTATTTTCTGGACTGGAGTATCAGCATAAAGAAACAGATGATGTGATTCCGATCCTTGATACACTAAGCTATCTAGATGAGTTTGTTAAAGAAGGTAAAATTAGAACTATTGGAATTTCAAATGAAACAGCTTGGGGTACTTTCGAATTTATTACAAATGCAAAAATTAAAAAACTTTCAAAAATTGTCTCCGTACAAAATCCATATAATCTTTTAAACAGAACTTATGAAGTTGGAATATCAGAAATATCATTAAGAGAGAATGTTGGTCTTCTGGCTTACTCACCTTTAGCAAGTGGAACGCTTAGTGGAAAGTATCTTGATGGAAAATTGCCTGAAGGAACAAGATTAAAACTTTTTGGCGACAGGTATCCTAGATATAGAACTCCTAATTCGGAACCGGCAATTAAAGAATATATTAGAATCGCAAAAAATTTTAATTTAGATGTATGTCAAATGGCAATCAAATTCTGTGAAATGCAACCGTTTGTAACCTCGGTTATAATTGGAGCTACAAAAATGGATCAGCTAGAAAAAAACCTTAAAAGTCATGAAATCAAACTTGATGACCAAATAATTAAAGCTATAAATGAAGTACAATTAATTTATTCAAATCCATGTCCTTAAAAAAAATATTACTTATATTCTTCTTATCACTATTAACGATAAATAGTGCTGACGCTAAAATTAAAATCGAAAAAAAATTTAAAATGTGGGAAAGCCAATATGTAGAAGATGGCAATAATAAAACTTGTTTTGCCGTTTCTATGCCAACAAAAATGTCTCCGGCTAGTTTAAATAGAGCAGAAAGTAGAATATTTGTAACGTTTAGACCGCATGATGGAATTTCTAATGAGATTAGTGTGACCAATGGATACCCATTTCAGAAAAAAAGTAATGTCAATGTAAACGTTGGGAATGCTTTATTCAAATTCGAAACAAAGGGTACATTTGCATGGATGACTACGTTGGACGATGAACTTAAAATGATTAGAGCAATGAAAAAAGCTAATAAAGCTCAAGTGATTGGAACCTCTTCAAGAGGTAACAAAACTAGAGATACCTATTCTTTAATGGGCTTCACAGATGCTTATAATGCAGCCAGAAAAAACTGCAAAAACTAAATAATGAAAAAAATTAAAAAAATTGTACTCGCTTATTCTGGTGGCTTGGATACGAGTGTTATTTTAAAATGGTTACAAGATAAGTATAATGCTGAAATTATTTGTTATACATCTGATCTCGGACAGGAAATTAATAGAAAAGCAATTTATACTAATGCAAAGAAGCTCGGCGTTAAAAAGATTATAATTGAAGATCTAAAAGAAAAATTCGTAAAAGATTATGTGTTTCCAATGATAAGGGGTAATGCTCTTTATGAAGGTATCTATTTACTTGGAACTTCAATTGCTAGACCTTTGATTGCAAGAAGACAAATTGAGATAGCAAAAAAATTTGGTGCGCAAGCAGTATCGCATGGAGCTACTGGAAAGGGAAATGATCAAGTTAGATTTGAACTTGGATATTTTTATTTTGGGCCAAAAATCAAAGTTATTGCTCCTTGGAGAGAGTGGAATTTAAATTCTAGAACAGCGCTAATAAAATATGCAAAAAAAAATGGGATTATCGTTCCAAAAGATAAAAAGGGTGCGCCACCATTTTCAGTTGATGATAATCTTCTACATACCTCAACTGAAGGAAAAGTTTTAGAGGATCCTAAAAAACCAGCTCCAGAATATATATTCCAAAGAACAATTTCTCCTGAAAAGGCTCCAAACAAACCAACATTTGTAACCTTAGAGTACAAAAACGGAGATCCGGTTGGCTTAAATAATAAAAAAATGTCACCAGCTAAACTTCTTGCACGACTCAATAATATTGCAGGTAAAAACGGGATTGGAAGAGTAGATCTTGTTGAAAATAGATTTATAGGCATTAAGTCACGTGGAGTGTATGAAACACCTGGGGGTACAGTATTATTATTTGCAAACAGAGCTATACAATCTGTAACACTAGACAAAACAACAATGCATAAAAATGATGAACTTATGCCAAGATATGCTGAATTAATTTATAATGGCTATTGGTATTCAAAAGAAAGATTTAAAATTCAAAAAATTATTGATCAAAAAAGAAATAAAGTTAAAGGAAAGATTAAGTTAAAATTATATAAAGGAAATATTACTATTGTTTCTAGAATATCTAATAGCCCTCTTTACTCACAAAAAAAAGTATCATTTGAGGAAAACAAAACATTTAATAAAAAAAATGTAGAGAATTTTATTAAAAAACATTGTAAATTATTAAGAAAATAAATGAGAAATTTTATTAGAAAAGTTCAACTCGTTGGAGCTGCAGCAGTTCTTATTGCTACATCAGCAGCTTTTTGCATGGAATTGTTTCACATGATTAATGTAAAAAGTATTCAATTAGCTGACTTATTATTATTATTTATCTATTTAGAAGTAATGGGAATGGTAGGTAACTATTGGAGTAATCAATCGATTAGGCTTACTTATCCATTATTTATCGCTATCACAGCGTTAGCCAGATTAATTATTCTTCAAAAAAAAGATATTGATGCATCATCTCTAATTTATGAATCTGGAGCGATCTTATTATTAGCAATAGCAATTGTAGTGCTAAAATTAAGAAAAAGTAAGATGCTTAAAATAAATATAGATAAGAACGATTTATAATTAAAAAAAAACATTATTATAAACCTCTTTAAATTAATTTAAAGTAAATTAAGCCATTGAATAATTGAAACAATAAATTTTTTTTTTAAAAACAAAAAAATTACCCTTAATAATCAAATATAAATTAGTAGATATACAACAAGTTGTGTTAATCAAAGCTTGAGAAGTCAATGAATTTATTAATTTTTTTTTAAATTAATCTTATTGTTTTGTAATTTGATTTTTAAAAATAACCATGATTAGATAATTTTTAGGAGGAGGTGTTTAATGTCACCACCTGAAATTTAAAGAAACGGTTATTTATCCGTAAACTTTAAGTTAAAAACTTAAAATAGAATTCATTTTTCTAAATGAATTCAGTCGAAAGACTATTAATAGGGGGCTCCTCCTAGTGGGGAGCGCTCCCCGAAATTCTATTAAATGCTTTTAATGTGTTTTCTAATAAACAAGCAATCGTCATTGGACCTACGCCACCTGGGACAGGAGTAATACCTTTTACCCTATCCTTAAGATTTTCAAAATCTACGTCTCCAACAATTTTATTTTTACCATCTACTACAATTCTATTTATACCAACATCAATAACTATCGCAGAGTCTTTAACCCAATTACTTTTAACCATTTTTGGATTGCCGACAGCAGCAACTATCAAATCTGCTTTTTGACATATTTCTTCAATTTTTTTTGTTTTTGAATGCACAATAGTAACTGTACAATTTTCTTTTAATAATAACTGAGTCATTGGCTTCCCATTGATATTAGACCGTCCAATTATAACTGCATTGAGACCTGATAAATTTGATATCACTTTTTTAATTAGATAATAACACCCCAAAGGAGTACAGGGTATCATGGCATCATTGCCCGATGATAAGTTTCCTACATTAATTGGGTGGAATCCATCAACATCTTTATCTGGATCAATAGTTTCAATGATATCTTTTTGATTTATGTGTCCGGGTAAAGGAAGTTGAACTAAAATTCCATGAACCTTGGGATCATTATTCAATTTTATAATTTCTCTTTTAAGTTCTTCTTCAGATATATCTTCAGCAAATTTTATAACTTGTGAATTAATTCCTACTTCCTTTGCAAATTTCTCTTTATTCTTAACGTAAATTTGACTTGCAGGATGTTCGCCAATCAAAATTACTGATAACCCAGGTCTATGACTATCTGGTAATTTTTCTATGCTTTGCTTTAAATTATATCGAAGTTCTTCAGCGATTTTTTTTCCATCAATTATCATAATAAACCCATTCCATATTCTCTGAGCAAATTTCTACAAAAGCCTAGAAGTAAAAATAATATAATTGGTGAAAAATCTAAGCCAGCAATATTGGGCATAAAACGTCTTATAGGATTTAATAATGGATCTGTTAGTTTATGACTTGCGTCTAAGACTGCATAAACAAATCTATTACCTGTATTAATAATATTAAATGCTGTGAGCCAAGATAACAAAATATTTACAATTAAAACTATAGAATAAAGATAAATGATATTATCAATCAAAATTATTAATGAATTCATTTATCAAATTTTTCTACATAAATGGATTGAGAAGGAAAAGCAAAAGAGGCCTTTGCTTCTTCTACAATCTGTTTAATTTTTATTACAAAACTATCCTTAACTTTTAACCACTCATAATAATCATTAGTTTTGGTGTAACATCTTACCATGACATCTATAGAACTTGCTGAAAATTGATTTAAATTTACTGCACAAGGAGTATCTTCAGAAATTATAAAATCATTATGAGATTGAATATGTTTTAAAATCTCATCTCTAACCTTTTCAAGTTGATCTGAAGTTGTTTTATATTCGAGTCCAATGATCCAGTCTATTCTTCTATGAGAAATTTCAGATTGATTAATAACTGCCTTTTCAGCAAACTGAAAGTTTGGAATTGTTGCTAATGATTTATCAAATTTTCTAACTACTGTAGATCTAAAACCAATTTTTTCAACAGTTCCTTCAATAACACCATCGACAAAAATCCAATCTCCAACTTTAAATCTTTTTTCTACTAGAACTAAAATACCAGAAATTAAATTCTTAAATAAATCTTGCGCCCCTAAAGCAACAGCTACACCAAATAATCCAAGTCCAGCAATAATAGGTCCAATTTTTATACCCCAAATTTCTAACGTTGCAGCGAAACCTAGAATGATAATTAAAACTTTAAGTGCACGTAAAATCCAATTCAATAAATCTTTGGATAAAATTTCTTCAATGCTTTTGATCAACAAAGATGCTGGATAAATCAACTGATGAATAAACCAAAAAATCAATATTGTAACTAAAGATCTATTTAAATGATCAATAAAAATTGACGACTTTCCTTGAAGATCTAGAAAACTTGAAGCAACAAAAAAACCGAATACTACTGGAAAAAATTTTATAGGACCTTCGAGCGAGGTGGTTAAACTATTGTCAAAATTATTAGTACTTTTAGAGACATAAACTTCAATTTTTTTTACTATAAAACGAGAAACAAAACTTCTAAGAAGAAGAAAGATAAAAAAAACAAAAAGTGCAATCATGATATCTGTGAAACTGGCACCAGATACACCTTCTTTCCAGACATCACTAAGAAGAGAGAAAAAATTATTAAATATGTCCATGTTAATTTTGAAATATACATGTAAATTGTTCTAATCAAGACAAAATTCAAATAAACTTAAGCAGAATTATGAAAAAAGAATTGATTTTTTTAGGTATTGAAACGAGCTGTGATGAAACTGCAGCTGCTGTAGTAAAAAGGTCCAAAAATGGAAAAGTAAAAATATTATCAAATATTGTTTCAAGCCAAGAAGAAATTCATAAAAAATTTGATGGAGTTGTTCCAGAACTAGCGGCAAGAGCTCACTCAGAGAAAATTGATTACATCATAAAAAAAGCAATTAAAGAAAGTGGATTACAGCTAAATGATATAACAGGAGTAAGTGCAACTGCTGGTCCGGGTCTTCTAGTTTGTTTAATGGTTGGGATGACCGCTGGGAAAACTATTGCAACTTTTTTAAATAAACCATTCTATGGCGTTAACCACTTGGAAGGGCATGCATTAACTATGGGTTTAATTAAGCAAATAGATTTTCCATATTTATTACTTTTAATATCTGGAGGACATTCACAATTTTTATCTGTTGAAGGTGTAGGAAAGTATAAAAGATTAGGGACAACAATTGATGATGCCTTGGGTGAGGCATTCGATAAAACAGCTAAAATTTTAGGTATTAAATTTCCTGGCGGTCCTAAAATCGAAACCTATGCAAAACTTGGGAATAAAAATGCTTTTGATTTACCAAAACCTATCTTGCATAAATCGGGATGTAATATGTCATATGCTGGATTAAAAACTGCAGTTCTTTATGCATCTAAAAAAATTAAATCAAAACAAGATAAGTATGATCTTGCTGCTTCATTTCAAAAAACAATAAATGAAATTTTAAAAGTTAAATGCACTAAAGCAATCGAAATGTTTTTGGAAAGAAATAAAAAAATTGCAAATAAAAATTTTGTTGTTGCCGGAGGAGTTGCGTCTAATCTTGCTATTCGAAAAAATATATATGAAGTATCTTCTAAATTAAAATTTAATGTACATTTTCCACCAATCAAATTATGTACTGATAATGCGGCGATGATAGCATGGGCTGGTTTATTAAATTATGAAGCTGGTAACAAACCAAATATAAAAATACTTTCACAACCAAGATGGCCACTGGATAGTAAAGCTCCGTTTATGAAAGGAGCTGGTCTAGTTTTATGACAAAATATTGGCTAGTAAAATCAGAACCTAATGTATGGTCTATTGAACAACAAAAAAAAACCGGATTAAAAGGTGTAGTTTGGGATGGGGTTAGAAATTATCAAGCTGCAAACAATCTGAAAGCTATGAAAAAAGGTGATCTTTGTTTTTTTTATCATTCTAACATTGGTAAAGAAATTGTAGGAACGGTTGAAGTAATAAAAGAACATTTTATAGATCCGACAGATAAAGATAAAAAATTTGTTGCAGTGCAATTAAAATTTAAAAATAAATTTAAAAAAACGGTAACACTCGAAGAAATTAAGCAAAATAAAGAGCTTTCTAAACTACCTTTAATTAAACAAAGTAGACTATCGGTAATGCCGATCGATTCTAAAAGCTGGAAAATAATTTGTAAGTTGGGTAGAATTTAAGAAATTTTAAGGGGGACACTGTGGCGAAAAAAAAGAAAAAGAATCGAAAGAAAAAGAAATCTATAAAGAAAACTAAAAAGA
>JAYNJZ010000005.1:0-25586 GCA_038110645.1 Candidatus Pelagibacteraceae bacterium | reverse complement strand
TTCATCAACTCTATTTAATGAAATTAAAAGAAATTATTACATACAAATATCAAAATGAAATCTATTGGAATATTATTGACTGATCACAATAGTATCAATGAAGAAATTATTTTAAGATCATTAAATTTCATTAAACAAAGTAAATTAAAAAAAATTTATCTTATTGGAGATAGTTTTTATTTCAAAAAAGTTTTCAAAAAAATAAAAAAAATTAATAAAATTATATTTCTTAATATCAAATATAAAAACAGAAATTCTTTTGAATATTTAAATAATATAACTAATGAAAGCTTAAAATTATTTAAGCAAAAGAAAATTAATAAAATAATAAATATGCCTTTAAATAAAAAAAAATTTTTAGGAAAAAAGTTTATTGGCTTTACAGAATTTTTTTCAAAAAAATTAAATAATTTAAATAATTCAAATATGTTATTATTTAATAATAATTTTTCAGTTTGTCCATTAACAACTCATATACAAATTAAAGATGTAAACAAAAAAATTACCAAAAGTAATTTTGTAAAGGCAATAAATAATATAAACACCTTTTATAATAAAATCCTTAAAAAAAAACCTCAAATAATTGTATTAGGTTTAAACCCTCATTGCAGTAAAGACTTTGACTCAAAAACAGTTGATCAAAAATTACTATCTAAAGAAATACTTTTGCTAAAAAAAAAGAAAATAAATATAATTGGACCAGTTTCTGCTGATACAGCATTTTTAAAATATAAAAATAAAGTATTTGTTGGCATGTATCACGATCAAGTCCTTATCCCTTTTAAACTTATAAACAAATTTGATGGTATCAATATAACGATTGGCAATAAAATAATTAGAATGTCTCCAGATCATGGAACCGCAGAAACATTAATTAAAAAGAGAAAATATATAAGTAATCAGAGCTTTATCAAATGTTTAAAATTTTGTGAAAAATACTAAATGGCAAAAAAACATTTTGGGCAAAATTTCTTAATAGATAAAAATATAGCTAGAAAAATTTTATCATATGAAAATATAGAAAAACAAAATATTTTAGAAATTGGTCCTGGAAATTTAGCTCTAACTAAAGAAATAATAATTCAACAGCCAAAAAAATACTTAGGTATAGAAATAGATAAAAATTTAATTGAGAAAATAAACAATGAAGAATTATTATCAAATATTATTCATGAAGATGCATTAAAAGTTGATGAACTTGAATTATTTAATAAAGATAATTTTACAGTCATATCAAACTTACCTTTTAATATATCTTCGCAGCTCTTGATAAAATGGTGCTTTCTTCAAAATAATTTTAATTGTATTAATAGTATGACCTTGATGTTTCAAAAAGAATTGGGTGAGAGGCTTATATCTAAAATTAACTCAAAAAAATTTGGTAAAATTACAATAATAAGTAATGCTTTTTTTAATATAAAAAAAGTTTTATTAGTGAGCAAAAATAGTTTTTTTCCTAGACCCAAAGTTGATGCGATAGTTCTTAAATTTGATAAATTAAAAAAAAATAAAATTAAAAAAGAAAAATTTAATAAATTACAAAAAATAACATCTTTTTTTTTTAATGAACGAAGAAAAAAGAATAAAAAAAAATTTTTAAAATTCTTCACTAAAGATCAAATAATACAGCACAATCTTGAAAAATACTTTGATTTAAGAGCTGAAAATTTAGATCAAGATCTATATTACAAATTAACAGATATAATTTAAATTAAAATTTTTTAACAAATTTTCTTAAAAATATTTTAAATTTTTTTTCCTTATTTAAATTTTCAATTTTATTTTTAATTAAATTTGTACATTTTTTTAAATTATCATTTATGTAGACTGTGTCATACTCAGTCCAGTGTTTAATATCTTGTTTCGCTGAAGAAAACCTCTTTAAAGCCGCATTCTTATTTTTTTGATGTCTTTTAAGTAATCTTTTCTTTAATTCACCAATACTAGGTGGAAGTAGATAAAAAGAATAGCAATTTTTTTTAATTTTTTTTCTTAGCAACCTTGCGCCCTGCCAATCTATATCTAACAAAATAATATTTTTATTTTTTTTACTAAGTTCACTTTTTAATGTCCCGTAAAAATTACCGTAGACCTTGGCTGTTTCTAAAAATTTATTTTTTTTTTTTAAGTTAAAAAACTTTTTTTTAGATATAAAAAAATAGTCTTTGCCATTTTTCTCTCCTGGCCTAGGTTCTCTAGTAGTGCAGGATACTGAAAGATAAGAACCTTTAATTTTTTTTAAAAGACTTTTTGTAATGGTCGTTTTTCCTGCCCCAGAAGGTGAGGAAATTATGACTTTTAAACTATTCTTTTTTAACAAAATTATTTTAATTTACTTAGAATTGCTCTCAATAAATTTAACTGCATCTCCAACCGTTAAGATTTTTTCAGCTTCACTATCAGAAATTTCAGATCCGAATTCTTCTTCAAATGCCATGACCAGCTCTACTGTGTCCAAACTGTCAGCACCCAAATCATCTATAAAACTAGCCTCATCTGTAACCTTGGCAGCGTCAACTCCTAAATGATCTACAATTATTTTTTTTACTTTTTCTCTAACATCGCTCATAAATTCTCCTTTTGTTTATAAAAATTATTTAAATGATTTTATAACTTAATCAAGCCATATACATCCCACCATTCACATGTATTGTCTCTCCTGTAATATAAGATGCATCATCAGAAGCTAAAAATTTAACTGCTTTGGCTATATCTTCTCCAGAACCCAGTCTATTAATTGGTACATTTTTCAACAATTCATTCTTATATTCTTCTTTAAGATCCTTGGTCATATCAGTTGCTATAAATCCAGGTGATACGCAATTGAGCCTAATATTTTTCTTAGCATATTCTTTTGCTAAAGATTTGGTCATAGCTACGATGCCCGCTTTAGATGCTGTATAATTTGCTTGTCCTGCATTTCCTGTATGCCCAACAATAGAAGTTATATTAACTATACTACCTGATTTATTTTTAATCATATATTTTATTGCGTGCTGGCAAGTAAAAAATATAGAACTTAGGTTAATATCTATTACATCTTTCCATTCAGTTTCTTTCATTCTTAATGTTAAATTGTCTTGTGTAATTCCTGCATTATTAATTAAGATATCAAGTCCTCCCATCTTTTCTATAAACTCTGGAAATTTTTTATTTAGTTCATCATGATTTTTTAAATTTAGTTGCTCAATCTGAATATTTGGAAAATCTTTTTTTAAATTTTCGAGATTCTGTAAATTTGACCCTATTGTTAAAATTTCTGAACCATTATCATAAAATTCTTTTAAAATCGAAAGCCCGATTCCTCGTGACCCTCCAGTCAAAATTATTTTTTTATTTTTTAAATTATTCATAATTATTTATATCTTCTAAGTTATCTAGTTTTAAACATTTAATATCAAATTCAAACCTTTTAAACATATTTGTTAAAGCTTTTCCTGGACCACATTCAACAAAATTTTTTATATTTTTTCCATTAAAAAATTGAATTATTTCTCTCCACCTAACCCTAGAATATATACACTTAATTAACAAATCTTTAATCTCCTTTTCATTTTCTTCGGGTTTAGAAGTTACATTTGAAACAATTGGTACTGCTGGTTTTTGAATAACAAACTGACTAATAAAATCCTGTAATTCATTTGCTGCAGGCATCATCATTTTGCAATGGAAAGGTGCGCTTACAGGAAGAGGGATAGATTTTTTTTTTAATTCATTTTTTAAATCAGATGCAATTTTATCAACTTCTAATTTGCTTCCACTAATTACACATTGACCTGGGCAATTATCATTGGATATTTCAAGTGTAGAAAATTTTTTTGTCTCAATAAAGTTCTCTAAATCTTTAACTTCAATATTTAGAACAGCGATCATAGACCCCTCTCCTACTGGAACTGCATTTTGCATTGCTTGTCCCCTCTTTTTCAAAATTTTTGCAGCATCTGATAGCTTAATAGATTCTGATGCTACTAAAGCTGAATATTCGCCTAAAGAATGTCCAGCGCAATAACTGAAGTTTCTAATTTTCACTCCTTTTTCTTTTTCTAAAGCCTTAAAAGTTGCAATACTGACGGCCATTATACCTGGTTGAGTATTCTCAGTTAAATTCAATTTTGCATGATCTTCTCCAAAAATAATATCTGTTAAATTTTGCTCTAAAGCTTCATTAACTTCCTCAAAAACGTCTTTCGAAGTATTAAAATTATCATACAAATATCTTCCCATACCAAGATATTGTGAACCCTGGCCTGGAAAAACTATACATTTACTCATATTTTATAAAAATATATCTATTGAATTAAAATTAATACTCTTATATTTAACCATTTTTTTAAACATAGATATATAATTGTGAACATATACGAACATACATACATTGCGGCACCAGAGGCCAATAAAAAAGATATTGAGAATATTGAGAAAAAAATTGAAGAAATTTTAAAGAAGCATTCTGGTAAAATTCATAAAATTGAAGATTGGGGATTAAGAAATCTTGCTTATCCAATTAAAAAAAATACTAAAGGATATTATAGAAACTTATATTTCGAAGGAAACAATTTAACAATAAAAGAGATAGAAAGTTTTGAGAAATTTGATGATAAAATAATAAAATATTTATCAATTAAATTAAATAAAATTCCAAAAGAAAAATCAGAACTGGCAGTAGAAAATAGTTAAATGAAAAAAAAACAAACTAAAAAAAGAAAGACTGGATTTGGATTATCGTCAAAGATGATGATGTCCAAAAGTAGCTGTCCATTGTCAAAAAAAAGTAACGATGAGATAAATTATAAAAATATTAAGCTATTGAAAAAATATCTTTCAGACTCTTTAAAAATTCTTCCGACTAGAATTACAAATGTATCTCACTCTAAACAGAAAATACTCGTTAAAGAGATTAAAAAAGCTAGAGCATTAGCTCTACTTCCTTACGTGGAAAATTAAATATATGAAATTAATTCTTTTAGAAAATATTAAAAAACTTGGAACTTTAGGGCAACAAGTTAATGTAAAAGATGGTTTTGGTAGAAATTTTTTACTAAAAAAAGGAAAAGCTTTACTTCCAACAAAAGAAAATATTGCACATTTTGAGAGTAAAAAAGAAGAGTTAATTAAAAAAAATGAATTAGAAAAAAATAACGCTATTGATAACGCAAAAAAAATCAAAGGCGCAAAAATAATTATTAAAAAAGAAATAATGGAAAACGGGAACCTCTATGGCTCTGTTACTATCAAAGAAATCTGTAATGAATTATTAAACTCGTGCAATATTGAAGTAAAACCTGAACAAATAGAATTGGCATCAAACATTAAATCAAAAGGTGAATATAAATTTATTGTTAATTTTCATGCTGACGTTCAATCTCAAGTTTTAATAGAAGTTGTAGCTAAAGAATAATTGTTAAGTTTTCCACACATTTATAAATAATATTTAAAATACAAAATGATATAATGAGTATATTTGATGCTCATGAATTCAAATTTAGTTAATTTAGAAATTGATAATAAAAATCAAATACCAAAAAACATTGAAGCAGAGCAAACCATATTAGGCTCCCTACTTGTGAACAATGAAATCTTCGATGAAATTAGTGATAAGATAGATGATAATTACTTTTATGATCCTATTCATAAAAAAATTTACAAAACTATTTCAAACTTAATTAGCAAGGGGCTGCTAGCCAATCCAGTTACAATAAAAAATTTTTTTAATTCTAATGAAGAGCTTTTAGAAATAGGAGGTGTTGATTATCTTTTAAAATTAACTAATGTTTCCACCACAAAAAACCAAATTAAATATTATTCTGAATTACTATCTGATTTGTATATTAGACGACAACTAATAAATATCAGTGAAGAAACTTTGGAAGATAGTAAAAATAAAAATTTAGAAATTTCAGGAACGAATATTTTAGAAAATACAGAGAGAAAGCTTTTTGAAATAGCTGAACGAGGTGAATTTCAAAGAAGCTTTATAGCTTTTAAAGATGCCTTAAAAGAAACTATAGATATGGCTACAGCTGCTTATAAAAATGATCAAGGAATAGTTGGTGTCCCATCTGGATTAAGTGATTTAGATGATAGGCTTGGTGGACTACATAAACAAGATTTAATAATTATAGCTGGAAGACCCTCAATGGGAAAAACTGCTTTGGCAACCAATATAGCTTTTAATGCCGCTCAAAATATAAATAAACAAGATTATAAATCTTCAGTTGCCTTTTTTTCACTGGAAATGTCTTCTGAACAATTATCAACTAGGATTTTAGCTGAACAATCTAGAATAAAATCAAATGATATTCGTAGAGGAAAAATAAATCAGGAAGACTTTGAAAAATTTATTGAAGCATCAAAAAATTTAGAAAATCTTCCATTACATATAGATGATACACCCGCAATCACTATTTCGGCTTTAAGTAATCGTGCAAGAAGACTAAAAAGGAAACAAGGTTTAGATTTAATTGTAATTGATTACATACAATTAATGAAATCATCGGGTTATAGAAATGAAGGAAGAGTTTTAGAAATTGCAGAAATTACGCAAGGTTTAAAAGCCTTAGCCAAAGAATTAGATGTTCCAGTTTTAGCTTTATCACAATTATCTCGTCAAGTGGAACAAAGAGAAGATAAAAAACCTCAACTTGCAGATCTTAGAGAGTCAGGATCCATAGAACAAGACGCTGACGTTGTGATGTTTGTATTTAGAGAACAATATTATTTAGAAAAACAAGAGCCTAAACTTGGAACTGCAGAACATGTTGAGTGGCAAGAAAAAATGAATCAAGTTCACAATCAAGCTGAAATCATAATTGGAAAGCAACGTCATGGGCCAACTGGGCTTATAAAACTGGAATTTGAGAGTGCGTTTACTAAATTTAAAGATGCTACTAATTAATAAAAGTAGTTACTTTATTTAAATTTAAATATATACCAGTCACTTAATCTGAAATGAAATATTCAACGCCCTCATTGGATATAAACTTAAATGCAGTTAAGCAAAACTATCTTGCAATAAAGAAATATTGTAAAGGTTCTGAAGTTTGTGGAACTGTAAAAGCTTCTAGTTATGGTTTGGGTGGTCATAATAAAATTGTTACCAAATTAATCAAAGCCGGTTGTAATAGATTTTTTGTTGCTAATTTAAATGAAGGAATTTTTATAAGAAAAAAATTTAAAAAAATAATTATAAATGTTTTAAATGGATTAAATAAAAATGAAGAAAAAATATTTTATAAAAATAATTTAAATCCGGTAATTAATTCAATTGATCAATTAAAAAAATGGTTAAAATTTTTAAAAAACAAAAAAAAAGAAAAAATTATAATTCATTTTGATACTGGTATGTGCAGACTTGGTATTCAAGAACAAAGCATTAATGAAGTTATTAAATTAAAAAAAAATATAGATCAATTTAACGAAGTAATTATCATGAGTCATTTGGCCTGCTCAGGAAATAAAAAAGATAAATACAATGAAATCCAAAGACAAAGGTTTGAAAAAATAAAAAAATTATTACCTGGTTACAAATATAGTCTTGCAGCATCTGGTGGTATTTTTTTAGGTAAAAAATATCATTATGATTTAGTACGACCGGGTATAAATCTTTATGGAGGTAATAAAAATTTCAGTAAAGAGATTAAGCACGTTGTAACTTTAAAATCTCCGATAATACAAATTAATTATCTAAAAAAAGGTGAAACAGCTGGTTATTCGAGAACCTTTAAAGCAAAAAAAAATACGATTACCGCAACTATACCCATGGGGTATGCGGATGGAATAGGAATAAGACTGTCAAACAAAGGATATGTTCATTACAAAAATTTAAAAATACCTATGATAGGTAGAGTTTCTATGGATTTAATTATATTAGATATTACAAAATTAAAAAATAAAATAAAAGTTGGTGACTTTGTAAATATTTATGACGAAAAATTTACAATAGATGATTTTGCCAATTTAACAGGAACAATTCCTTACAGAATAATTACATGTATTTCTAAAAGATATTTAAGAAATTACAAAAATTAATGAAAAATAATTTTTATAATAAAATTTTAAAATATCCATTAATTATTGTTGCTTTTTTTTTCACTATATTTTTAGCATCTATATATCAGTCAAAAAATTTTGAACTTGATGCATCAGCAGATACATTGCTAATAGAGAATGATCCAGATTTAAATTACTTAAGAGAACTAAATAAAAAATATAAATCTGAGGAATTTTTTATAATAACTTACTCTCCAAAAAATCTATCAATTACCGAAGCTATAAAAGAGCTAGAAAAGCTTATATTGGAGATTAATAATCTAGATTGGATAAGTAAAACAATTTCCATAATTAATGCACCTTTACTACAATCAACTAATGAACCTTTAATAGATAGAATAAAAAATCTAAAATACATAACCAGTGATAATATAGACACTCAAAAAGCTTTAAATGAACTAACATCTAGCCCGGTATACAAAGACCTGATTATTAGCAAAGATGCAAAAACATTTGGAATTGTTGCGTATTTAAAAGATAACAAAAAATATTTAAATGCACTTGAAGAAAAAACAAAAATTTTAAATTCTAAAATCAAAAATCAAAATGAATTGGATCAAATTAATGCAAAAATAAAAACGCTTCAAAAACAACAATCTAATAATATTAGTAAATATAATAAATCTATAAAAAAACTTTTATCAAAATATAAATCTAACGCAGAAATCAGACTAAGTGGTATACCAATGATTGCTGATGATATGATTTCGTTTATTAAAAACGATATTTTTGTTTTTGGTATTGGTGTTTTTATATTTATTATTTTAACTTTATGGTTTGTTTTTAAAAATATTAAATGGGTAATTTTCCCTCTACTTACATGCTTGGTATCAATAACATCAATGATTGGTTTTTTAAGTTTAGTTGGTTGGAAAGTAACGGTTATATCGTCGAATTTTATTGCATTAATGCTGATATTAACGATGTCCATGAACATTCATTATCTTGTAAGGTACATGCAAATAGATGATGGTTTTACAGATAATACTAATCGACTTGAGAAAACAGCAGCATCAATTTTTTTTCCAATTTTATATGCAGTATTAACAACTATATGTGCTTTTTTATCATTGGTATTTAGTGAAATTAAACCAGTAATAGACTTTGGGTGGATGATGACAATTGGACTGTGTATTTCTTTTATCTCAACATTTCTATTCTTGCCGGCCTTAATAAAAATATTTAACCCACCAATATCAACGAATTTAAAATCTACAGATTCAAATCTTGCTAATATTTTACTCGGTATATCAAAAAAAAATTTATTGATATATTCAACTTCATTAATTTTAATAATAGCTTCCGTAGTTGGTATACTCCAGTTAAAAGTTGAAAATAGTTTTATCAATTACTTTGACAAAGATACTGAAATTTACAAAGGGATGAAAAATATTGATGAAAAATTAGGTGGAACAACTCCGTTAGAAATTATTATAAAATTTAATAGTAACGAAAAAATAATTAAAAATGATGATAATTTTTTAGGAGAAACAGAAAAAAAAGATGATTTTTTAGGAGAAAATAATTCTGATAACGATAAATCTAAATATTGGTTTACAAGAAATAAAATCGATAAAATTGTTGCGATCCATAAATATCTCGAATCTCAACCAGAAATAGGAAAAGTTTTGTCTTTTTCTTCAATTTTAAGTATCGCGGAAAGTTTGAACAATAATAAAAAGCTTGGAAGTTTAGAAATGGGGATTTTATATGAAAAACTTCCTAAAAATATTAAAGAACAAATTATAAAACCATACATATCAATAAAAGATAATGAAGCCAGAATAACTATGAGAATCATTGACTCTAAAAAAGATCTTAGAAGAAAGGAACTTATTGAAAGGATTAACAATGATTTAAAAAACAAATTTAATTTGAAAAATGAAGATTTTAAATTAGCAGGAGTTTTAATTATATTTAATAATTTATTACAAAGTTTATTTGACTCTCAAATTAAAACTTTAGGCATAGTAATGCTAGGGATTTTAATTATGTTTATAGTTTTATTCAGGTCTATAAAATTGTCATTGATAGGTATTGTGCCAAATTTCATAGCAGCTTTATTTGTTCTTGGCTTTATAGGATTGCTAAATATACCATTAGATATGATGACTATTACTATTGCAGCAATTACAATAGGTATAGCAGTGGATAACAGCATTCACTATATTTATAGGTTTAAAGCAGAACAAGATAATTATCATAGCGAAACAATGGATATCACAAAAAACTGCCATCAATCTGTCGGAAAGGCTATTATAAGTACTTCTGTGACTATAATTTTTGGATTCTCTATTTTGGTTTTATCAAATTTCATACCAACAATTTATTTTGGGTTTTTTACAGGTTTAGCTATGTTAACTGCTTTATTTTTAGTTTTAACTTTATTACCAAATCTATTAAATAAATTTTATAAAAATTAATGGATGATTTAATTAAATTTTTTGAAGGTTCGATTTCACTTTTGGATCTTATTTTTATTCTATTTATTTCTATTAATTTAATTTCTGGCTTAAGAAACGGCTTAATTGGAAGTTTAGCATCATTTTCTAAATGGGTAATTGCATTTTTAGCTGTAAAATATTTACTACCTGTCTTAAGACCATATGCTGATGGTCTTATATCATCTAAATTTATGACTGATATCATCCTTGGCTCTTTAATATTTTTTATAAGTTTATTTCTTATTCTTCTAATTGGTAAAGGATTAAAAAAAACAATTAAATGGTCTGGTCTAGGCACAATAGACACGGTTTTTGGTTTAATTTTTGGAACTATAAAAGGATATATTTATTTTGTAACTTTATTTACAATTATAAATTTAATTCACCCCTATAATAGATGGTCTGATTCTCTTAATAGAGGGATATCATTTGATACGATTAAGTGGGGAAATGAATTACTAATTGATACTTTTCCAAAGAGATATGAATATATCGAAAAAAGTAAGGATAAATTAGATAAATTTAAATAAAATATTATTACAAAATGACTTTAAATAATTATTAATATATGAAGATAACGTGGAAGATAGATTAAAAGAAGAGTGTGGAATATTTGGGGTTTATAATCACCCAGAAGCATCTGCTTTGGTGGCTTTAGGTTTGCATGCACTTCAACACAGAGGTCAAGAAGCATGTGGAATAAATTCGTTTGATGGTAAAAACTTTTATTCAATAAAACGCAGAGGCTTAGTTGGCGATAATTTTACTGACCCAAAAATTATTGAACAACTAAAAGGTCACTCTGCTATAGGTCATAATAGATATTCTACTACTGGAGCTCCAATAATAAGAAATATTCAACCTTTTTTTGCGGATTTGCATTCAGGCGGGCTAAGCATTGCTCACAACGGAAATTTAACTAACGCTATTAATATAAGAGAAAAAATGGTTAAAGAAGGAGCAATTTTTCAAACAACATCTGATACTGAAACATTAGTTCAATTAATTGCAAAATCAAAAAGAGTAAAAACTATTGATAAGATTATAGATGCCGTTTTTCAAGTTCATGGTGGATATGCATTAACAATAATGACAAATAAAAAGCTTGTAGGAATTCGAGATCCCTACGGCATACGTCCTTTGGTTCTTGGTAAATTAAAAGACTCTTACATTTTATCATCTGAAACTTGCGCCTTAGATATTATTGGTGCTGACTTCATTAGAGAAATTGAAAATGGAGAAATTGTTATAATTGATAAAAACGGAGTTGAAAGTATCAAGCCTTTTCCAAAAACACCTGCAAGACCGTGTGTTTTTGAATATGTTTATTTTTCTAGACCAGATAGCCTAGTAGGTGGAAAAGCGGTTCATGAATATAGAAAAAATTTAGGTAAAGAACTTGCTAAAGAATTAAAGATTGATGCTGATTTAATTTCAGCGGTTCCAGATTCTGGTGTCCCAGCAGCTATTGGGTATGCAAATGAGTCTGGGGTACCATATGATATGGGTATCATCAGAAATCATTATGTAGGAAGGACATTTATTGAACCTACTCAACAAATAAGACAACTGGGTGTTAAATTAAAACATAATGCAAATAAGAAAATTATTAAAAACAAAAAAATTATCTTAGTTGACGATTCTTTAGTTCGAGGAACTACATCTAAAAAATTAGTTGATATGCTTTTTACTGCTGGTGCCAAAGAAATACATTTATGTATATCTAGTCCACCAATAAAATTTCCAGATTACTATGGTATTGATACACCAAATATAAAAGATTTAATTGCTGCTAATCATACAAATGAAGAAATTAGAAAGATTATTGGAGTTACCACATTGCAGTACTTAAGTATTGACGGTCTATATAGAGCTCTTGGTTTTGATAAAAGAGATAATAAAAATCCTCAGTTCACTGATCACTGTTTTACAGGAGATTATCCAGTACAACCGGTAGATCAATTAAATCAAGCTGAAAAAAATAATCAATTATCTTTATTAAGTAACGTCAGAACTTAATTAATTTTTAAAAGGATTAGTATTATTTAAGTATTTAATAACTACAATCTGATTACAAATATTAAGCTGGGTTAGAACTTGTTTTATAAAATAATTTTTATAATCTTTGCTTAGTGAGGTTAATTTATTGCCAAAAGCTTTAAAGATCATTGGTTTTGAATTAACATGCTTTAAGAATTTAATAATTGGTCTACTCTTTTTTGAGAAAACAGGCTGATGTTTTTGCAAAATAACTCTTAAAGCGTCATTTGTTTCTTTATTGCTAATTATTTCATTAGATTTTTCATATATTTCAAATACTTTTTTTAATAAAAACTCTTTTTTGACAGTTTTCAAAGCAGATATAAAAATAGGCTTTAAAAGAATATTTGGATAATTTTTTTCAAAAAAAAATTTAAAATAAGATTCTGTTTTTTTTAAATTCTCTTTTACTAAATCCATTTTATTAACAATAACTATAACGTTTTTTAATTTATTTAGAATTAATCTAAATAATTGCTTATCATTTTTCCTTATAGAATCGTTTCCATCTAAAATAAAAAAGACCACATCTGATATCTTTAATTGCTTTAAAGTTTCCTTAGTAATTATCTTTTGATTAAAATTATTTGATTTAGATTTTTTTTTTAAGCCTCCTAAATCAATAATATTAAAGTTCAAATTTTTATATTTTTGAACTGAATGAATTGGAAAAATTGTCGTTCCTGATGTTTCGCTTACTTTTGATAAGTCTGATCCAATCAATTTATTAAAAATCGTTGACTTGCCTACATTAGGCTTTCCTATTAAAGAAATATTAACATCATTATTCATTAATATTTTATAATTGAGTTACTTGATAAAACAAATAAAAAATTATTTCCTATAATATAATCTTTGTGATCTTTAGATATTTTTTTTACATTAATATTTTCAAATTTTCTTAAGCTTAATGATACTAGAGATCCATTTTCAGAGAACAGATAAAGATTATTTGCACCAATCAAAATATTGTTAAATTTAAATTTTGTTTTTTTTTTATTAAAATTATCTATTTTTTGATTAAATAATAAACTCCCATTAACTTTGTTTAAAATTAAAAGTCTTTCGTCAGAAATCATTACTAGATAATTGTTGGCAATAAGAAATCTATTAGTAATTTTTAATGGTTTAGACCAAATAATTGCTCCATTTTTATGATCAAAACTATAAGTATAACCATAATTAGTTGATACATATAGATTTCCATTTTCATCAATCACTATTGGACTTGATTTAAAAATTAAGGGTCTTTGTTGAAAATTTTGTAGTTGAAAATTTAATGTCCATTTTATTTGACTATCATTTAAGTCTAAGCAAAATATTTCTGCATTATCGTTTGTGAAATAAAGAAAATTTTTATAAATCGCTAATTGATATGAATCTCTATGCTTTAGAGTTTTAGATGATGTTTCAAAACTCCAATTTATTTTTCCTGATTTGATATTTAGAGAATAAATTTTACTATTACTATTAATTAGATAAATATTGTTTTTATAAGCTTTTATACTTGATACAAAAGGCACGCCTAATTTTTTTATCCAAACTATATTGAAATTATCAATATTAATACAATGAACATTTCCCAAATTATCAGAAATAAATATTTTATTATCTAATACTGATAATTCAAAATTAATTTTATAATTTTTATAAACTTTTCTTTTATAAAGTTTTCTCGAATGAATTTTTTTAAAATCTTGATCAAATAAATATATTTCCGAGTTTTTTTTTATAGCAATTATATAATTCTTGTATGATAGAATTTTTAAATAATTATCATTTTTAGATTTTATTTTTTTATCTATATTAAGCTTTGATGGATAAATTAAATTATTTGAATTATAATTTATATCATTCCATGAAGAAAAATTATAATGTTTATTTATTCTTATAAAATTTAATTTTTTTATATTTCGATTTATTAAACTGTCATTTTTTACTAATTCAATTTTTTTTCCTTCTTTAGTAAATGAGTCTAAATCTACTAAATTTTCGTTATTATTCGCACAAGAAAAGGTGAATAAAAATATTAAAAAAATAAAATATAATCTCATTATTTTTCTAATAAAACTTGTTTTGCTTTATCTTTTTGACCCGACTTTATATAAAAATCATAAAGTAATTTGCTCTTAATTAAATTAAAATTTTTATTATTTTTAATTTTTAATAACTTTAAAATCTCATTTTCTGTTATTTGGTCAAATTTTAAAATAACCATTTTAATATTTAACAAGTCTTTATAAAACTCTTCACCAAAACTATCTTGTTGATTGTTAATTTCAGAAATAGCTTTTTGCAGCTGATTATCATTTATATAAATATTTAATAGTTTTAAAACTGATAAAGTTTTAACTGTTTCATTGCTTTGATTTTTTAGTTTATTTAATATTTTAATAGCTGAAACTTTGTCATTATTTAATAACATTTCTGCTTTTAAGTATTCAGAAATCAATTGTTCATTCTTCTTGTCTTCTAAATAAAAATAGGTCTGTAAAGAAATGGGTGTTAATATTATTAAAGTTAAAAATATAATTATTAAAATTTTGTTTTTTTTATAAAAGGATAAAACTTTTTCTTTAAAAAGACTATCTTCAATTTGTGTTTCTAATTCTTTTGACATCTATAAATATAAATTATTCTTTCCTGGAAACTTTTTATTTTTAACCTCAATTGAATATTTTTTAACAGCTTTTTTTATTTGATCTCTCAAATTAGCATATTTTTTAACAAATCTAGGAACTTTTTCAAAAAAACCAAGCATATCCTCTAAAACTAAAATCTGTCCGTCACAATACTTTGATGCACCAATGCCTATGACTGGTATCTTAGCTTTTTTCATTATTTCACTTGCGCCATGTAATTTTACCGCTTCTAATACTAATGAAAAAACACCTGCATTTTGTAAGTTTAATAAATCTTTAATTAGTTTTTTAATTTCTTGGGAATTTTTACCCTTAACTTTATAATTTTTTGGAGAATTTATTTTCTGAGGCAAAAGACCAATATGCCCCATAACATTAATTTTATTTTTTATTAATGCTTTTATTATTGAAGATATTTCGCTTCCTCCTTCTAATTTTACTGCATCACATTTTGTTTCTTTAATTATTTTTTTTGCATTTTTAATTGCAATCGTTTTATTTTTATAAGTACCATATGGCATATCAACCACCATAATTGCTCTCTTCACTCCCATTCTAACTGATTTAGCATGGCGAATAATGTCGCTTAAAGATACAAATCTTGTCGAACTGAAACCGTAATATGCCATACCTAAAGAATCGCCAACTAATATTAAATCACAAAACTCATCAATTATTTCAGCTGAAAATTTATTATAGGCAGTTAAACAAACTATTGGTTTTTTCTTTAAAATTAATTTCTTCATTTAAATCATTCCCACTCTATCGTTCCTGGTGGTTTTGATGTTGTGTCATAAACTACTCGGTTTATACCTTTTACTTCATTAATAATTCTATTAGATATTTGAGATAAATCCCTATGATTAAAATTATAATAATCAGCAGTCATACCATCTTGTGAGGTTACAGCTCTAAGCGCACATACAAAATCATATGTTCTAGTATCTCCCATTACTCCAACTGTTTTAACTGGTAGCAAAACCGCAAATGCTTGCCAAATATTATTATAAATACCTCTAGCTTTTAATTCATCAATAAATATTTTGTCTGCTTCCTGTAAAATTCTAACTTTATTTTTATCGATTTTACCTGGTATTCTAATAGCTAATCCTGGTCCTGGAAATGGGTGTCGATCAATTAAAAAATTATTTACTTTTAATTTTTTCCCAATTTTTCTCACCTCATCTTTGAACATTTCATTAAATGGTTCTATTAATTTTAGTTTCATTTTTTTCGGAAGCCCTCCAACATTATGATGTGATTTAATAATGGATGTAGGGCTCCCTGAAAAACTTTTACTCTCAATAAGATCTGGATACAGCGTTCCTTGAGCTAAATATTTTATTTTAGTTATTTTTTTTGTGAAAGTTTCAAATATATTAATAAAGGTGTTTCCGATAATTTTTCTTTTTTTTTCAGGATCAGAGATGTTTTGTAATTTTTTAAAAAAAGAGCTTTTTGCATCAATAATATGAAATGAATTTTTAAATTTTTTTTTGAAAATTTTTTTAATTTCAAGTGTCTCTCCAAGACGCATAAAACCAGTATCAACGTAAACGCAAATAAGATTTTTTTTAATCGCTTTGTATAATAAATGAGCTAGGACGCTACTATCAACTCCGCCGGACAAAGCGCACAATACCTTTTCATCTTTTTTAACTGAAGTTTCAATTTCTCTTATCATTTTTTTAATTTTATAGTTATCAGTCCAGTTTTTTTTAATTTTACAAATACTAAATAAAAAATTTTCAAAAATTTTCTTTCCATTTTTAGTGTGAAATACTTCTGGATGAAATTGAGTTGAAAATATTTTTTTAGAAATATGTTCCAAAATCGCATATTTTGAATTTTTTGAATAAGCTATTACATTAAAATTTTTTGGTTTGACTTGAACTGAATCAGAATGACTCATCCAAACATTATTTTTTTTATTTTTAAAAAAATTCTTTGTTAAAATTGATTTCTTTTTTTCATATAAAAAAGCATTACCAAATTCCTTTTTTTTTGAATATTTGGTTTTACCACCAAAATGATTTGATATTAATTGATGGCCATAACATATTCCAAGATCAGGAACCGATCTATCAATCAATTTCCAATTAATTGCAGGGGCATTTTTTGATAAAGTAGATTTAGGTCCACCAGAAAAAACAATGCCTTTTATCGTATCTTCTAACTTTTTAATATTATTGAATTTAACAAAATTGATTAATTCGCAATAAACCCCTAATTCTCTTATCTGTCTTGCTATAAGCTGAGTAACTTGAGATCCAAAATCAATAATTAATATTTTATTTCGATTTTTGATGCTCATTAACTTTTATTTTTTTTTAAAAGTTTTTTTATTTCTTCTTTTTTTAGGCACATATTGGAACATATTTTTTTAAATAAATCATATTTACTTTTAGCTATATCGTAATCGGCATCTTTAATTTTTTTTTTAATTAATAAATATAAAGCTTCCTCATTTTTTGGGTCTAATAACAATACGGTATTTAAATTCTTTTCAAATTCAGGATTATTTTTTTTTATATTATGGATTTTTGCTAAATACAAATAACTCTCTTGATTTTTGGTATTCCTAACTATATCTTTTTCAAAATTTATTTTTGCTTTGTCAAAATTTTTATTTTTAAAATTTTCTTTTCCTAAATTAAAAAATTTTAAATTATCTTTTGAATACAAATTAAAAGATATTAAGGAAAAAATAATAAAATAAAAAAAAAACCTATTCATTTACGGGATAATTTGGTGATTGTTTTGTTATTTGAACATCATGTACATGACCTTCTTTAATTCCAGAGTTCGATATTTCTATAAACTTTGCATTTTTTTTAAATTGCATAATATTGCTCGCACCTAAATATCCCATTGAAGATTTTAAACCTCCAACTAATTGATCAATTATATTTTTTACGGGACCTCTATAAGGTACTCTACCTTCTATACCTTCTGGTACTAATTTAAGTTGATCTTTAATATCTTGTTGAAAATACCTGTCTGCAGAACCTCTGGCCATAGCAGATATTGAACCCATGCCTCTATATGATTTGTATGATCTCCCTCTGTAATAAAATATTTCTCCAGGTGTTTCATCCGTTCCAGCTAATAAGGATCCTATCATAACTGCATCAGCGCCAGCACCAATAGCTTTTGCTATGTCTCCTGAATATCTAATACCTCCATCTGCAATCAATTTAACATCCTTGTATTTTCTAAGTCCTTTTTTAACATTCATAATTGCAGAAAATTGAGGATATCCAATTCCAGCTACCACTCGAGTTGTACAAATTGAGCCTGGGCCTATTCCAACTTTTACCGCATCTACTTTCAGTTTAGCTAATTCTATTGCTGCTTCCTCAGTTGCAATATTTCCCGCAATTAATGTAATAGATTTGCTTAGAGACTTTATTTTTTTTACTGTATCTAAAACTGATTTACTATGACCGTGTGCTGTATCTACAACTATAAAATCACAACCTGATTTAATTAATGCTTTAGCTCTTTCCAAACCATCATTGCCAACTCCTATTGCGCCACCAACTATTAAAGATTTTTTTTTATCTTTTGAGGCATATGGAAATTTCTCAGATTTTTCTATATCTTTTACAGTTATTAATCCAAGACACTGCTTTTGAGAATTTGTAACAATCAATTTTTCAATTCTATGTTTATGTAATAATTTTTTTGCATCATTGCTAGAATAACCCTGTTTAATTGTGATTACATTTTTTGTCATTAAATCTTTAACTTTTTGCTTATTGTTTAAACTGAATCTTAAATCTCTGTTTGTAATAATACCTAAAATTTGATTATTTTTATTTACAACGGGAATTCCAGAAATGTTTTTTTCATTAATTATTTTTTTTACATCTGAAATCAAATTTTCAGGCCCGATAGTTATTGGGTTTACAACCATTCCTGACTCATATTTCTTCACTTTTAATACTTCATCAACTTGTTGATTAATCGACATATTTTTATGCAAACAAGACACGCCGCCCAATTGTGCCATGGCTATTGCAAGCTGAGACTCTGAAACGGTATCCATAGCTGCAGAAATTATAGGTATTTCTAATTTTATTTTCTTTGAAATATTTGTAGTAGTTTTACATTCAGTTGGGCGCACACTGCTTTTTTGTGGAACTAAAAGAACATCGTCAAAAGTATACGCTTTGGATATTTCCATAGACGTAAATATGATATTTTTAATTTAATGTCAAACATATCAGTTTTATCTTTGACAATATAAATACATTTCTTTTGAGTCTTTTCTACTTGATTTGGGCTTTATTATTTTATGTTTTTTGAAATTTTTTTTTGAAAATTCAATAATATCTTTATCTAATTCACCATTAAAAAATTTACATAAAGTATTTCCACCAGAATCAAGGTTGTTCAAAGAAAAATTCAAAACTTCCAAGCAAATTGTATTTGTTTTAAATGAATCAAGATTTTTATTTCCAGTGGTGTTTACGGCAATATCAGACAATATGGTATTAATTTTTTTAAATTTTTTATTAATTGTTTCTTGAACTTCAACGCTAGTAAAGTCTCCTAAAATAAATTCTACATTAGGAATATTTTCCATTTTCAAAATATCAATTGCAAGAATATTAAAAAAATTATGTTTAGAAAGAAATTGTGACCAACTACCGGGAGATGATCCAAGATCTATAATTTTATCATTTTTATTTAAAAATTTAATCTTATTATTTATTTCTTCTAACTTGAAAACAGCTCTTGATCTAAATCCCAATTTTCTCGCTTTTTGCACCAAATCATCATTGTGATGTCTTTGTATCCATCTTTTAGAACTGCCACTTAAATTTTTTTTTTTAAATTTTACCAAAATTAAATAATCTCATCTGAAATAATACTTTCACCTTTTTTATTACTTTTTTCGTAATTTCTTTTTCGGTTTACATAATGAAAAAAACTTATTGGTATCGATAATGAGTACATAATTCCAGTTACAACCAAAGTTTCAAAAGTTTTATTAAATAATAAACTGAAATACAAAACTACAAATAACATTATTAATATAAAAAATTTTTTAGAAATTTCTATTTTTTTTAATGCATAGGTTGGAATTTTACTAATCATTAAAAATGCAACTATTACTACAATTGCCAATACTATATGGCTATTTATAAAATTTAAATTAAACTCAGAAAAAGATATAATCATTGGCATAAGTATTAAGCCTGCTGCTGCAGGTGATGGGACGCCTGAGAAAAAATTTACCTTCCAATCATTTTTTGATTTACTTTCATGATCTAAATTAAATCTAGCTAACCTTAAGCAACACGCTACTACATATATAAGACATGCTATCCAACCATAAAATTTAATACTACTTAATGACCAAAAATAAATTATTAAACTTGGACATACTCCAAAGTTTACAAAATCAGTTAATGAATCAAGCTCTGCTCCAAATTTTGATGTACCTTTTATCATTCTTGCAATTCTACCATCTAAAGCATCTAAAATTGCTGCCAGGACAATAAAAATTATCGCTTTTTCGAAATTATTTTCAAAAGCAAGTTTAATTGAATTAAGCCCCAAACATAATGAAATGATTGTAATAAAATTTGGTAATGCAACTCTATAATCTATTTTTTTCATTAATTTTTATAATTATATTTTTTTCGCAATAAGTGACTCACCACCTACAACGGTTTGTCCTTTTTTTACTAAAATATTAAATTTATTTGAAAACAACAAATCAACTCTACTTCCAAATCTAATAATTCCAAAACTTTGACCCTGTTCATATTCATCATTATGTTTGCAGTAAGATACAATTCTTCTTGCTACTAATCCTGCAACTTGTGTTACAATTATTTCGTCATTTTCTTTTGATTTAATTTTAATTATGTTTCTTTCATTTTTTAAACTTGCATCATCTAATGATGCATTTAAATATTCACCTGGTTTATAAAAAACCTCGTCTACTTTACAATCGATTGGGAAACGATTTACATGACAATTAAAAACATTCATAAAAATACTTACTTTGGTAAATTTTTTTTCATTTAGTGAAAGCTCTTTTGGTCCATCAATATCATGGCTAATTTGGCAAATCATACCATCTGCCGGTGCTACTAAATAATTGTTATCTTTAATCGGAAATCGATCAGGATCTCTAAAAAAATAAAAAACCCATATTGAAATTACAATTCCTATTAATCCTAAAAACTTAGAAAATAGTAATAATATGAATGTCGCAATTAAACTAATAGTAACAAACTTTTGACCTTCTTTATGTAATCTTGGTAATAAAATATCTAACATTATAATTGATTGATTTACTATATTATATATAAGACGCTTTTTATTTATAAAATGAGCAAAATCAAAGTTAAAAATCCAGTTGTAGAGTTAGATGGAGACGAAATGACTAGAATTATATGGTCATTTATCAAGGAAAAACTAATATTACCTTACTTAGATATTGATCTTAAATACTATGATCTTGGTATTGAAAGCAGAGATAAAACAGACGATCAAATAACTATAGATTGTGCAAAAGCAATACAAAAATATGGTGTTGGCGTTAAATGCGCGACTATTACTCCTGATGAGGATCGTGTAGAAGAATTTAAGCTAAAAAAAATGTGGAGATCGCCCAATGGTACAATTAGAAATATATTGGGTGGGACAGTATTTAGAGAGCCAATAATATGCAAGAATGTACCAAAACTTGTTCCTAGTTGGACTGATCCCATAGTTATTGGCAGACATGCATTTGGGGATCAATATAGAGCTACAGATTTTAAAGTTCCGGGTAAAGGAAAAATGAAAATTATTTGGGAATCTGAAAATGGATCCGAAAAAATTGAAAAAGAAGTTTTTAGTTTTCCAGGGTCAGGTGTTGCATTGTCAATGTATAATCTCGATGATTCAATAAAAGACTTTGCTAGAGCTTGTATGAATTATGGCATTCTAAGAAAGTGGCCGGTTTATATGTCAACAAAAAACACAATTCTAAAAGCTTATGATGGAAGATTTAAAGATCTTTTTGAAGAAGTTTATCAAAATGAATTTAAAAAGAAGTTTGATGAATTAGGTATAACTTATGAACATAGATTAATAGATGATATGGTTGCTTGTGCAATGAAATGGAGTGGTAAATATATCTGGGCTTGTAAAAATTATGATGGTGACGTTCAATCGGATACAGTTGCTCAGGGTTTTGGTTCTTTAGGATTAATGACAAGTGTACTCATGACGCCAGATGGAAAAACTGTTGAGTCAGAAGCTGCACATGGAACTGTAACAAGACATTTTAGGCAACATCAACAAGGTAAGGAAACTTCAACCAATCCTATAGCTTCCATTTTTGCATGGACAAGAGGATTGGCACATAGAGGAAAATTGGATGGAAATGATGATTTAGTTAAATTTGCAAAAACATTAGAAGAAGTATGTATAAATTCAGTGGAAAATGGGCATATGACTAAAGATTTAGCAATCTTGATAAACAAAGATACTAAATTTTTAACTACAAATCAGTTTTTAGAAACTATTGATGGGAATTTAAAATCAAAATTATCCTAAATTGTTAAATAATATTAAAAATATTTTAATTATTAATTCAGGCGGTGGGTTTGGTGATAGCGTTCAATTTATTCCATTACTAAATTGGCTATATGAAAATTATCCCGATAAAAAAATATATTATTATGCTAACGATTATGAAAAGTATTTTTTTAATAATCAATTAAAAGGTTTTAAAAAAAATAACCTGGAAATTATTAAAAATTTTCCTTTATATTTTGGTTTTAGAATTAGACATTTTTTTTCTGCCAAAAAATTAGCGAAAGAAAATAATTTAGAAAAATTTGATTTAATAATTGATAATCAAACTAAATTACGAAATACTCTAATATACAAAAATATTCCTCATAAATACTATTTTTCTCCAACATTAAATTATTTTTTTTGTAATCCAAAATACAGTTTAAAAACTAAAGATCCTCATACTATAAATAGAATAATTAAATATTTAAAATTTTTAACTAAAAAGGATGTTAATTTAAACTATAATATTCTTTTAGAGAATAAATTTACTTCTAAAGCTGACCAAATATTAAATGATAAAAAACAATATTTTGGTTTATCTATAGTAGCAGGTCACAAAACACGAAAAAAAGAATTTAACAAAAATGAGTTAATAAAAATTATTAATTTTTTTAAGAAAAAATTTACACCTGTATATTTTGTAGAAAAATCAAATGCTGAAATGATTGAATTTATAAAAAATAATTTTGAAAACCCTTTTTTTCCTGAACATAATTTGGAAAATGAGTATCAATCACCGCAAATGTTAATTGCCCTTGCAAATAAAATGAGTTTTAATTTATCTATTGATAATGGGGTTGCACATCTATTATCGTTGTCTAAAACAAAATGTTTTTGTTTTTATCCTGGAAATGCTGAAAAATTTAAACCATTTAAAGAAAACTTTTACACATATAATTGTAAAAATTATGAAGAAATGGAAAAACTAACTTCCGATAAAGTCATAGAGTTTATAAATTTTAATCTATAGACTTTAATAGTTTTTCAATTGCGCTATTTATTGCATCAATATCTACTTTTTTACCGCCAGATTGAGCAAAATCTTTTCTACCACCCCCACCTTTGCCACCAAGAAAAGAAGATAAATCTTTTGCAAATTTTGCAGCATCAAATTGACTTATAAGATCTTGGGTAACACCCACACCAATAGATGTTTTGTTTTCTTCGATAGAAAAAATAAATATAAGTAATTTTGTTACACTTTGTTTTTTTTGGTCAATTAGTGTTCTAATTTCTTTAGAAGGAAAACCAATCAGAATTTGAGAAAAAATATCAATTCCATTTTTATTAAAATTTTTAATAATATTTTTATTTTTGTTAGAAAGTATTTCTTTTACTTTTAATTTATTTAAATAGTTGTTTGCATCTGCAATTATTTTTTCATCAACGGCGTTGCTAAATTGAGCTATATCTCCATTTAATTCTTTAATTTGATTGATAATTTGATCTAATTTTTCTCTTAATTCTAAATTTTTATTATCAATTTCAATTTTCTTATTTTGATTATGTTGGCTAAGAGCTTCGCCTCTTAACGCTTCAATTCTTCTAACACCTGAAGCAATGGAGCTTTCACTTATTATAGAAAATTGTCCAATTTGACCTGTATTTTCTACGTGTGTACCTCCGCATAATTCTAAGGAATAAATTTTATTTTTATTATTACCCATAGAGACTACTCTAACTTCTTCACCATATTTTTCTCCAAACAAAGCCATTGCGCCTTCTTTAATTGCTTTTTCAGGTGACATTTGTCTTGTTAACACTTTACCGTTTTGTTGAACAAAATGATTCACTCTCTCACTAATTTTATTTAAATCTTGATTACTTATCTGTTTTGAATGACTAAAATCAAATCTTAATCTATCTGGACCTACATATGATCCTTTTTGAGCTACGTGATTTCCGAGTGTTTCTCTTAATGAAGCGTGTAAAAGATGTGTTGCCGAATGATTAGCTTTTATATTTTCTTTTCTATCATTATCAATTTTCAAAATTGAATCTTGATTACATCTAATTTCACCTTCTTCAACATTTCCAATATGTAAAAATAATGATCCAAAAAATTTTTGAGTATCTTTGACTTTAAACACCCCTGTTTCAGTTTTTATAAATCCAGAGTCACCAACCTGTCCTCCTGATTCCCCATAAAAACATGTTTGATTGGTTATTAAAATTCCTTCTTCATTTTTTTTAATATCTGATTTTTCATTATCTTTTTGAATTATTGATAATATTTTGGCTTCTGTTTTGTTTGCATTGTATCCAACAAATTCTGTGAAACCGTACTTTTCTTTTATATCAAACCAGATTTTACTTATTGAGTCTGCTCCTGAACCTTTCCAAGACTTTCTTGCATCCTGTCTTCTTTGTTCCATTAATTCATTAAATTTTTTAGTATCAACTTTTATTTTCAGCGGCTTAAAATAATCTTCAGTTAAATCCAATGGAAAACCATATGTGTCATATAATTTAAATGCTACATCGCCGCTTAAAATGTTGTTTTTTATTTTATCTGTTTCATCTTGAATAATTTTCATTCCTTTAGATAACATTGACTGAAATTTTTCTTCTTCATTTATAATAGTATCCCTTATTAAATCTTTTGCTCTATCCAATTCATTATATTCAGATGACATTTGATTAATTAAATGTTCACTCATCTTGGATAAAACTGGTTCATTCGAACCTAGAGTATTTGAATGCCTCATTGCTCTTCTCATAATCCTTCTTAAAACATAGCCTCTACCTTCGTTTGAAGGCATTAATCCATCTGCAATTAAAAAACATGCTGCTCTTAAATGATCTGAAGTTACTCTATGAC
>JAYNJZ010000004.1:24640-25842 GCA_038110645.1 Candidatus Pelagibacteraceae bacterium | reverse complement strand
ACATAGACATGGATAAAAAAAATATCGATCTTTTTAATCTTAAAAGACCAAATGATGTAAATATATGTGTTGCTGTATCCGATAGAGAAGGAGAAGCTGATATGTATCATTATCATGACGGCTCCCCAATCAATACTATTGAAAAAAAATTGGCAGAGTCTCGTAAATATCAAAATTATAAAATAAAAAAAACAAGAACAATCTCAATTAATAAAATTGTTGAAGATTATAAAATTGAAGAATTAGATTATGTTAATATCGATACGGAAGGTTCTGAATATAAAATTTTAAAAAATTTTAATTTTGCTGTGAGACCTATAATTTTTTCTATAGAATTTTTAGATATTGAACTAAATAGACAAGAGTTAATTTATAATAAAATTGAAAACGTTCTAAAATCAGATATTTATAATTTGTTTATTCGTAATGATTATAAATTTATAAATTGGTTGCATCAAGATTTAATATTTGTTGACAAAAAATTTTTAAATTAAATATTAATTTTATTTAAAGCGTTATTTTTAAATAAATCGCTTTCCTGTATATATCTTCTAACCATTTGGTTTGATTTGTGGCCAGTCATTGCCATAATTTGTCTTTCGGCTGCACCATTTTCTGCAGTTGAGGTTGCAAAACCAGATCTTAAACTATGACCGGCATATTTAGATGGGTCTAGTCCCGCTAATTGTGCATATTTTTTTATTATTAAGGCTACATTTTTATCTGACATTTCAAATAATCTTTTATTTTGAATTTTATATTCTGACAAGAAATCTATCCATTTTTTCAAATTTCTAACTGGACAAAAATTTTCATTTTCAAAATAGGGAATAGCTTTAATCATACCTTCGCCAGCTTGATCTGTTTTTGACTTTTTTATAAAAATTTTTAAACCTTTTTCTACAAAATCTAAATCATCAAATTCTAAGGATACAAGTTCAGATCTTCTAAATGCACCTGAAAAGCCAATTAGAATTAAAGCTTTATCTCTTATTTTTTTTTTAATATCTTTTTCCTTATTTATTACATCTACAATTTTCTTAAGTTCATCGAGCAATATTGGCTTTTTTGATCTTTGAAATGTTCCTAGTTTTTTTTTAATACTATTTAAATTTTCGTTTATAATAGGGTTTTTTAAATCAATATAATAACCAGCCAACCTGTGAGTTATTTTAATTGCTGCCAATTTTCTTTTAATCGTA
>JAYNJZ010000004.1:23321-24630 GCA_038110645.1 Candidatus Pelagibacteraceae bacterium | reverse complement strand
AAACTAAAAATATCTGATTTATAAGCCCTCAACCTATTGTGAGATTTTGAGCTTTTAATATTATCAAGAGATTGCTTTTCAAGTTCTTGAATTTTATTTATTATTTTGTTCATATTTCCGATAACAATTAATTATCGGAATATATATATACAACTAAAATTAGATGTCAAATTTTAAATATTAATTTAATTGCTTAAAAATGAAGTTAATTATTAATAAAAAAACAATAAATATTAATTTATTAAATACAGAAACTTCAAATAAAATATCTAATTTAAAGAGTTTTCAGTCAAAAATTAATACCTGGGGAGATGAAATATACTTTAAAATACCTTTAAATGACGTCAAATTAGAGGAAAACTCAATAGATGTGTTAAAATTTGGTCAAATTGCCTATTGGACAGAAGGTAATTCAATTGCAATAGGTTTTGGACCTACTCCAGCGTCTATAAATGATGAAATAAGGCTAGTTAGTAAAGTTAATATATGGGCCACTTTTGACACTTCTTTAAATAGCGTAGATTTTTTTAAATCTATTAAAAATAATGATATCGTAAGTTTTATAAATTAATAATAATATAAAATATAATAAAATCAATTACTTATATTAATATATTAAATTAAAAAATTAATAAATAGTAAACATAACTAAAGTAGACAAATCTTAAAAAAATACTACATAGTAAAATAGCTCAAGAGTTATAGCGATAATAGCCATCTCTGTTCCTCTTGAGCCTTAAAATTAGGATTATTTATCTTTATTAGTCTTAATAGATCCTGCAGACATAATAAATTTAGAAGCTTCTTCAAAAGACATATCAAGATAAGTTACATCTTTTTCAGGAACAACAAGTAAAAAACCACTTGTAGGGTTAGGTGTCGTAGGAACAAATATATTTATCATTTTCTCCCCCACTCTTGTGGTAACTTCTCCTGTATTTACACTCGTTGCAAAGCCTAATGAAAAAATACCTTTTCTGGGATATTCAATTAAAACCATTTTTTTTTGGTTATTTTGGTCAACAGAAGCAAAACTTTTTGTTAACTGCGTTAAGCCATTATAAATAGTTTTTAGCACAGGTATTTTATTAAAAATTTTCTCATTTAAATTTAAGAAGTATTTACCTACAAAGGTTAGTGACAACATTCCAATAAAGGTAATAATTATTAAGGTAATCAATATTTCTAAACCCGGAATATCAAAAGGCAAAAAGTTATTTGGGTTTAAATATTTTGGCAAAAGTTTAGAAAATGCCCTTTCCACGAATATTGAAAAATATACAGTAATGCCAATTGGTATCAGCACAAC
>JAYNJZ010000004.1:19796-23311 GCA_038110645.1 Candidatus Pelagibacteraceae bacterium | reverse complement strand
ATTTCGTATGCGAATTAAAAAGGAAACTTTCTTTTTTGCAATTTGATCACTAGGCATATTAAATTGTATTACTCGCCGAGTATATTATAAACGCCAAAATTAATATCAATATTGCGATTAGTATTTTATTATCTAGATTCATATGTAAGATGATATAATATATCAATTATTTGTTATGAAAAGAAGACAATTTTTAACATATTTAGGGTGTGGGTGCTGTTCAGCTATACTGCCCTCCTGCACATCAACACCTATAACAAAAAGAAAACAACTAAAAATTTATCCAGAATCTACGATTAATGCTAACGCTGCAAAAGCTTATGCTCAATTTAAAAAAAAGGCAAAGTTAAGTAAAGATCTAAAAACACTTAATATGATTAAAAGAATAGGTTCTAAAATGGAAAAAGCAATTACCTACTATTTTGCTAGTAAACAATTAAAAGACCCAACTAAAAATTTTAAATGGGAATATATATTAGTTGATGATGATAAAACTTTAAATGCGTGGTGTATGCCTGGCGGAAAAATTGCAGTTTATACGGGGATTTTGAAAGTTACAAAAAATGAAGATGGTTTAGCAAATGTTATGGGGCATGAAATTGCTCATGCTGTTGCAAAACATTCTGTTGAACGAGCAAGTGCGACAATGGTTTTAAATGTTGGAACAGCATTAATAGATATATTTTCAGGAGGGACGATTAGCAGAACTAGAAATACTGTTGGTCGTAATACTGGTGTAGATATTTTGCAAGTTGGTATCTTTAATCCTTTTACAAGGAAACAAGAAAGTGAAGCTGATTATTTAGGTTTAGCTTTTGCATCTTTAACAGGATATAATTTGTATGAGGGGGCAGAATTATGGAAAAGAATGAAAAAAGAAATGGGCGGAGAAGTTCCGCAATTTTTAAGCACACACCCCTCACCGACCAATCGTATAAGACAAATTAGAAATTGGATACCTCAAATTCGATCTCAATTTCCAAAAATAAAAAATATTTAGTTTTTTTTAATTTTATTAAAAGTTTTATCTAAACATGAGTTGCAATAAACTTTAGTTTTAGATCTATAGGCTTCTATTGTAACTTTAACAGAACTTTTGCACTTATAACAATTTAAATAATAAAATAGCTTTTTATTCATATTAAAAATAACTATTTATCATTTTTATGGTGAGCCCGACAAGATTCGAACTTGTGACCCATTCCTTAAAAGGGAATTGCTCTACCAACTGAGCTACGGGCCCACTATTTAGCAAATAAGCTAAGAATTTCATGTATTAAAAAAAGCCATATATTACAAGCTTTTTTAATAATTTAATTTATCAAAATGTTGGTTGTAAAATTCATCAAATTTACCAATTTTTATCGAATTTCTAATTTTTTTCATTAAATCTTGAAAGAAAGCTACATTATGCCAACTGATTAATGTGGAGGCTAAAATTTCATTACAATTTATAAGATGATTCAGGTAGTTTTTTGAATACATTTTTGAGGCCGGACAATCAACATTTTCGTCTAATGGCGTATCATCATTTGTATATTTTGAATTTCTAATATTTATTTTTCCATTCCAAGTAAAGGCCAACCCTGTTCTTCCAGTTCTAGTTGGCAGCACACAATCAAACATATCGACACCTCTTTTTACTGCACCAAGCAAGTCTCCAGGTGTACCGGTACCCATTACATACCTTGGTTTGTTTTTATCCATATAAGCACTGATTTCTTCTACAGTATCAAACATTTCCTCTTGAGATTCACCTACTGCCAGTCCTCCAAGAGCATATCCGTCAAACCCAATATCAATTAGCTTATCTAAACACTCTTTTCTTAAATCATTAAAAACACCACCTTGCACTATACCAAAAAGCATTTTTTCTGGATTAATGCCAAATTCTTTTTTTGATCTTTCCGCCCATCTTACAGATAAATTCATTGAGTTTAATATTCTTTCTTTGTCTTTTGTGTACTCAGGACATTCGTCGAAGACCATAATAATATCAGAATTTAATTTTTTTTGTATATCAATACTTATTTCAGGAGAAATGAAAATTTTCTTACCGTCTATATGAGAATTAAATGTAGCTCCCTCTTCAGTAATTTTTGTATTTTTTGATAATGACATTACTTGAAAACCGCCCGAGTCTGTTAATATTGGTTTTTCATAATTCATAAAATTATGTAGCCCGCCCACCCTTTTTATTCTTTCTGTGCCTGGTCTTAAGTACAAATGATATGTATTACATAAAATTATTTGAGAACCTGTTTGATTTATTTGATCAATTGTTAAAGCTTTTACAGTAGCAGCAGTTCCAACAGGCATGAATGCTGGTGTATCAATAACCCCGCGTAATGTTTGAATTTGACCTAATCTAGCAGAACCGTCTTCATTTAGTAATGAAAACTTTGCTGGCATTTATTTTTCAACTATAATTTTTTCAATAATATCTGGGTTGTTAACTACACCAGATCCAGGTGCACCTTTTTTTATTTGATCAACAAATTCCATACCAGAGATTACTTTACCAAAAACGGTATATTGACGATCAAGGTGAGGATGAGTATCAAAACATATAAAAAATTGACTATTAGCACTATTAGGGTTTTGCGATCTAGCCATAGAAAGAACACCTCTCTCATGAGGAACATCGTTGAATTCGGCTTTTAAATCTGGCAAATCAGAACCGCCTGTACCAACCATAGCTGGATTAAAATTATTTTTAGTATTCCCGTGTTTAACATCACCTGTTTGAGCCATAAAACCATCTATAACTCTATGAAAGGCTACACCATCATATTTTCCTTGTTTGCTTAAGTCTAATATTCTTTTAACATGGTTTGGTGCTATATCGTCAAATAGTTCAATTTTTACGTCACCATTTTTTAATTTTATTGTTATTTTTGAATTTGCCATAACTAATCCTTGTATTGAGAAATTAAGAAAAAATAAAAATATTATAATTTTTTTTAATTTCATTATTTATATTTTTTTTTTAAATACATTATTGCTGACTTGGGTGCAAATTTAGTTACATCACCCTTTAAGGAAGCAATTTCCTTTACCATTTTTGATGATATTGCTTGATTCTCGATATCTGCAGTTAAAAATATCGTTTGAATATTTTTATCAAGCTTATTATTCATCCCAGATAATTGGAATTCATATTCAAAATCCGCAACAACCCTTAGACCTCGAATAATAATTGTTGCATTTATTTTTTTGCAATAATTTACAGTTAACATATCGAAACTTACAACTTTGATTTTTTGTTTTACAGATTTTGGCAAAGTGCTTATCGATTTTTTAACTATTTCAATCCTATCTTTAGAAGAGAAAAGGCATTTTTTTTGATTATTGTTTGCTATAGCAACATATAACAGGTCTACTATTTTTGTTGCTCTTTTAATTATATCCAGATGGCCAAAGGTTATCGGATCAAAAGTTCCTGGATATAGAGCAATTTTTTTACTCATTATTCTCAGAAACCCTTACAGCCGTAACTACCTTTTCGTCAGATG
>JAYNJZ010000004.1:18066-19786 GCA_038110645.1 Candidatus Pelagibacteraceae bacterium | reverse complement strand
ATTCTAATTTCACTTACTTTAACTCTTATCATCTGCCCCTTGTTTGTTACTAGCATAATATCATCTTCAGAATTTATTGGAAATGATGCTGCTACATTACCATTTCTTTCTGATGTTGAAATATTTATAATACCTTGGCCGCCTCTTCCGGTTTCTCTAAATTCATATGCTGACGATCTTTTTCCAAAACCATTTTCAGTAATAGTGAGTATGAATTCTTCTTTTGATTTCATTTCATCTTTATTTGATGAAATTATATTTGGATTTAAAATTGATAAAGAAATAACCTTGTCACCTTTTTTTAAATTTATTCCTTTTACGCCTTTTGAGCTTCTTCCTTTAAATAATCTAATTTTTTTACTATTTACTCTTAAACTTTTTCCAAGATAAGAATTAATCATAATATCATTATTTCCTTTTAATAATTTTACTGAAACAATTTCATCTTCTTTATCGAGTTTCATAGCAATTTTTCCATTGGATTGAATATTTCTAAAATCTTCAAGGTTATTTTTTCTAATTTTTCCTAGCTTTGTAATAAAAACTATATTCAAATTTGACCATTCTTCTTCATTTTCCGGTAATGGCATTATAGAAGAGATATAACTTTGATTATCAATTGGTAACAAATTATGTAAAGATTTTCCTTTTGATTGATTTGAACCTTCGGGTATTTTCCATGTTTTGATTTTATAAACAATTCCTTTGTTTGAGAAAAATAAAACTGGAGTTAAAGTATTTACAGAAAATAACTGGGATACAAAATCTTCTTCTCTTGTAACTATCCCGATTTTACCTTTTCCACCACGTTTTTGAGCTTTAATGTTTGTAATTGGGGTTCTTTTTATATAACCTTTATTCGTAACTGTAACTAAAACCTGTTCTTTTTGAATAACATCTTCAATTTCAACAGATCCTACTTGATCAATTATTTTGGTTTTTCTAGGTGTTGAAAATTTCTCTTTTATATTTGTTAATTCTTCTTTAATTAAATTTATTAATTCTTTTTTATCATTCAATATTTTTTTTAACTTGATAATCAAATCATACAGTAGTTTTAACTCATTATTAATTTCTTCATAACCAATTGCTGTTAATTTTTGCAGTCTTAGATCAAGAATTGCCTTAACTTGGTGATCTGATAGTTGATACTCTTTTATTTCGTTTAATTCATTAATTTTTAAAATATTCTTATCTAATTTAGATTTGCTAAAATTCCATTTTTTTTTCAACAATGAAGATTTTGCATCATTGGGTGTTTTTGATTGTCTTATAATTGAAATTACTTCGTCTATATTTTCTATCGATATAAATAGACCGATTAATATATGTGATCTATCCTTTGCTTTTTTTAAGTCAAATAAAGTTCTTTTGATTATAGTTTTTTCTCTAAAATTTACGAAAATTTCTATAAATTGTTTTAAATTTAACAATTCTGGTTTTTTCTCATTAATGGCCAATGTATTAAAACCAAATGAACTCTCTAGTGGAGAAAATTTATATAATTGATTTATAATAATATCAGGATTAGTGGCTTTTCTTAATTCAATTACAATTCTTACACCTTCTTTATTTGACTCATCTCTTAAATCAGCAATTCCTTCTAACTTTTTATCTCTAATAAGTACGGCAATTTTTTCAATTAGTGCAATTTTATTTATTTGATAAGGTATTGATTTAATAATTATTAATTTTCTATCTTTACTGCCCTCTTCTATCT
>JAYNJZ010000004.1:0-18056 GCA_038110645.1 Candidatus Pelagibacteraceae bacterium | reverse complement strand
TTTTATATTTTTGTATTACTTCTTTATTTTCAACTTTTGCTACTTTATATATTATTTTTGTTTTTGTTTTTTTTTTTATTTTCTGTTTTTTATTTGTTAACTCTTCTATCTCTATCTCACCTCTAATTTTGATTGATCCTCTTCCCTTTTCATAACCATTTTTTATTTCATTTTTTCCTAAAATTATTCCGCCTGTTGGAAAATCAGGTCCAGGTATTTTTTTCATAATTTCAGATAAGGTTATTTTATTATTATCTAAAAAAGCTAAAGTGCCATCTATTACCTCGCCTAAATTATGAGGTGGAATATTAGTGGCCATTCCTACTGCGATACCACCCGCTCCATTAACTAATAAATTTGGAAATTGTGCTGGCAATACTACAGGTTCAGTTTCTGTATCATCGTAATTATTTTGAAAAATTACAGTATTTTTATCAATATCTGAAATTAGATATTCGGAAATTTTTGCCAATTTTGTTTCTGTATACCTCATAGCAGCAGCTTTATCTCCATCAAGAGATCCAAAATTACCTTGTCCATCTAATAATTTTGTGTTCATTGAAAAATCTTGTGCCAAACGTACTAATGCATCATAAACGGCTTGGTCGCCATGAGGATGGTATTTACCTATAACATCCCCAACAACTCTTGCAGATTTTCTAAATTGTTTTGACCAATCATAACCACCTTTATACATGGCAAATATTATTCTTCTATGAACAGGTTTTAATCCATCTCTAGCATCAGGTAATGCTCTAGATACAATCACACTCATTGCATATGATAAATATGATGATTTCATTTCATCACTGATATTCCTGTTACCAAATTTTTTTGTAGACATTTAACTAATGTTAAAACGGAACTTCATCATCTAAGTCTTTAGATGAAATATTGTTATCGGATGGCAAAGAGCTAGAGTCTTGATTCATCGAACTATCATCAATTTTATTGCTTGAATTTGAGTTTCCAAGCATTGTTAAGGTTGAATTGTATCCTTGTAAAATGACTTGCGTACTGTATTTTTCTTGACCATTGTTATCTGTATACTTTGTAGTTTGAATTTGTCCTTCAATATAAACTTGAGCGCCCTTTTTTAAGTATTGCTGAACTACGTTTACTAACCCTTCATTGAATATTACAACTCTATGCCATTCAGTTTTTTCTTTTCTTTCGCCTGTATTTTTATCTTTCCATGTCTCAGATGTTGCTATACTTAATCTTGCAACATTTTTCCCATTGGACATTTGTTTGATTTCAGGGTCATTTCCCAATCTCCCTATGAGTAAAACTTTATTTAAACTACCTGCCATAACGATTTTTTGTGATTTTAATTGTATTTATTTTAACATATATCACTCTTAATATATAACTAATTATTATTAAAACCATCAACAGGTATGCTAAAAAACATAGTAGTTAAAGGGGCCAAAGAGCATAATTTAAAAAATCTCTCTGTAGAAATACCGAGAGAGAAATTAGTCATTATTACGGGCCTATCTGGTTCAGGAAAATCATCATTAGCATTTGATACAATATATGCTGAAGGTCAAAGACGTTATGTCGAAAGCTTGTCAGCATATGCTAGACAATTTTTAGACAAGATGAAAAAGCCAAATGTAGATTTAATAGAAGGTCTTTCTCCAGCAATTTCTATAGAGCAAAAAACTACATCTAAAAATCCAAGATCAATTGTAGCTACTGTCACAGAAATTTATGATTATATGAGGGTTTTATATGCAAGGGTTGGAATTCCTTATTCGCCTTTTACTGGAAAAGAAATTAAATCACAAACTGTTTCTGAAATAGTCGATAAAATTTTGGATTTACCAAAACCTTCAAAAGTTACTATTTTCTCTCCTATAGTTCGAGGAAGAAAAGGTGAATACAAAAAAGAAATACAAGGTTTAAAAAAACAAGGTTATGAAAAAATTAGAATTGATAATAAAATTTATGACATTGAAGATGCACCAACATTAAACAAAAAATTAAAACACAATATTGATGTTCAAATTGATAAATTTATAAATAAAAAGGAAGAAATAAAAAGAATTTCAGAGAGCATAGAATCTGGGCTAAAATTGTCTGATGGTTTAATTTATGCAGAATATAAAAATGAAAACCTACCTAAAGAGCATCAAGATATTATAAAAATAACGTTTTCCTCTAAATTTGCATGCCCGGAAAGTGGTTTTACGATAGAAGAAATTGAACCTAGGCTGTTTTCATTTAATTCTCCTTTTGGAGCATGTACTGAATGTGACGGATTAGGAATGGACTTATTTGTTGATCCAAAATTAGTTATTCCAAATGAAAAAATTTCTTTAGCAGATGGTTGTATAAAACCTTGGTCAACCAGTTCATCATTATATTATGCCCAAACTTTATCATCCTTGGCCAAACATTATAAATTTTCTTTAAATGACTCTTGGAAAAATATTCCTAAGAAAATTCAGGATATAATTCTTTATGGTTCTAATGATGAAGAAATTAAATTTTCATATGATGATGGATACGGAAAATATTCAAGTAAAAAAACATTTGAAGGCGTTATAACAAATTTAGAAAGAAAATACCTTGAAACTGAAAGTGACTGGAAAAGAGAAGAAATATCGCAATATCAAAGTGAAAAAGAGTGTAGTGGTTGTAACGGCTTTAGACTTAAAGAAGAAGCTTTGTGTATTAAAATAAATAAAAAAAATATTAGTGAAGTTACAAATTTTTCAATAAAAGAAGCTAATGAATGGTTTTTAAACTTACCAAATTTTTTAACAGTAAAACAAAATGAAATTGCAAAACATGTTTTAAAAGAAATTAATGAAAGACTAAAATTTTTAGTAAATGTGGGTTTGGATTATTTAAATTTATCCAGAGCATCGGGAACTTTATCAGGTGGAGAGTCACAAAGAATAAGACTAGCGTCCCAGATTGGATCTGGTTTACAAGGTGTGTTGTATGTTTTAGATGAACCCTCTATTGGCTTGCACCAAAGAGATAATTCAAAACTTCTTGAAGCTTTAAAAAGATTAAGAGATCTTGGAAATTCTGTAATCGTTGTTGAACATGATGAAGAAGCAATGCTATCCTCAGATCACATTATAGATATTGGCCCCGAAGCAGGTATAAACGGTGGAAAAGTGATAGCACAAGGAAACTGTGAAGAGATAAAAAATAATAAAGATAGTATAACCGGCGATTATTTATCTGGCAGAAAGTATATTTCGATACCTAAAGATAGAAGATCAGCTAAAAATGGACGATATCTACAATTAACTGGATGTACTGGTAATAACTTACAAAATGTAAATTTTCATATTCCCTTGGGAACATTTAGTTGTGTAACAGGTGTATCAGGCAGTGGAAAATCAACAGCAATATTACATACACTATTTAGAGCCTTAAATTTAATGATAAACAAATCTTATTCTAGGCAGATGCCTCAACCTTTTAAAGGAATAAAAGGTTTTGAATATTTAGATAAGATTATCGATATTGATCAATCCCCTATAGGAAGAACCCCAAGATCAAATCCGGCAACATATTCTGGAGCCTTCACACCCATAAGAGATTGGTTTGCTGGTTTACCTGAAGCCAAGAGTCGAGGTTACAAACCTGGAAGATTTTCGTTTAATGTTAAAGGAGGCAGATGTGAAGCATGTGAAGGTGATGGTGTAATAACTTATGAAATGCATTTTTTACCAGATGTTTTTGTTCAATGTGATGTATGTAAAGGAAAGAGATATAATCGAGAAACCTTAAGCGTTACTTATAAAGAAAAAAGTATTGCTGATGTACTAGATATGAGTGTAGACGAAGGAGTGAAATTTTTTGAAAATATTCCTGTAATTAAAGATAAATTACTTACATTGCAAAAAGTAGGATTGGGTTATATGAAAATTGGACAACAAGCCACGACTCTATCGGGTGGTGAAGCTCAAAGAATAAAACTTGCCAAAGAACTCTCAAAAAGATCTACTGGGAGAACAGTATATATATTAGACGAACCCACAACTGGTTTGCATGCTCATGACATAAAAAAATTATTAGAAGTTCTTCAAGCGTTTGTTCAAAAAGGAAATACAGTTATTGTTATTGAGCATAATATGGATGTAATCAAAACAGCAGATTGGATAATCGATATGGGACCTGAAGGGGGAGATAATGGTGGTCATATTTTATTTCAGGGTAAACCAGAAGATCTAATAAAAGTAAAAAATAGCTATACAGCTCAATACTTAGATAAAATTTTAAAGTCGAAGAATAAATTAAAAAAAACTGCTTAAGGTGTATTATCTATCACCTCGCTCCAATCTCTTTTAACATTAAAAATAAGAATTAGTGGTGAAGCAATAAAGATGGATGAATATGTACCAATAATAACACCCCAAATTAATGCAAATGAAAAACCTTTTAAAATTTCTCCACCAAAAAAATAAATTGCAATTAATGCTAATAAAGTTGTAACAGAAGTTTTTAACGTCCTTGGCAAAGTTTCATTTACAGAATTATTAATTAAGTTTGTTAGATCTATTTCAGAGTCTCTTTTTAAATTTTCTCTTATTCGATCGTAAATAACAACTGTATCATTCATTGAGTATCCTACGATAGTTAAAATGGCTGCAATAATTGAAAGATTGAATTCAAAACCTATAATACTAAATGCACCAAGTGTTAAAAACACATCATGACACAAAGCTAAAATTGCACCCAAACTAAATTGCCATTCGAATCTCAACCATATATAAAAAAGCATCAACACTAATGCTATCAAAACAGCATATATACCTGTTTGTGTTAATTCCTTACTTATTTTTGGACCTACCATTTCAACTCTTCTAAAATTTATATTATTATTTAATTTTTTTTCTAAACTAGATTTGATTTCACTAATAAAATTACTTTCACCACTTTTTTTTTCCAAAATAGCCAAAAAAGTTTTGTCATCGCCAAACTCTTTTACTTTTACATCGCCTAAATTTAATTCAATTAAAGATGAACGAATTTTAGAAGAAGACAACGAGTCATTAAATTGCATCTCAATAATAGTACCACCTTTGAAATCAATACCGAGATTTAATCCTTTGGTAAAATAAGAAAAAATTGAAACAGAAACTAAAATTAATGAAAAAAAATAAAATTTTTTATAATGTTTTAAAAATGATATTTTCTCTTTATAAATATTAATCATTATATTTTTAGTTCCTTATCTTTTTTTGATCTAACATAAATAGACACAAGTAATCTGCCGAATACAAATGTGGTGAATAATGAAGTTATTATTCCTACAGCTAAAGTGACCGCAAATCCTTTGATGGGACCGCTACCCACAAAATAAAGCACAAAAGCTGCAATTAAAGTGGTAATATTTGCATCAAGTAAAGTGGTTAAAACTTTTTTGTAACCATTATCAAAGGCAATAATAATATTTTGTTCTATATTTAGCTCTTCTTTTATTCTCTCATAAATAAGAACATTTGCATCTACAGCCATACCAACAGTTAATATAATGCCCGCTATACCTGGCAATGTTAATGTAGCTTCAATAATAGTTAAAATAGCTAAAAGTAAAATTAAATTAATTAATAAAGAAACATTGGCAAATAAACCAAAGACTTTGTAATTTAAAAAAATATATAAAATAACTAGTACAAAACCTATAACTAAAGAAACAACTCCTTTATCTATACTTTCTTTACCTAAATCAGGTCCAACTGTTCTTTCTTCGATAATTGACATTGGTGCTGGTAAAGCTCCTGATCTTAAAACAATTGCAAGATTATTTGCTTCATCTACACTAAAATTTCCAGAAATTTGACCATTACCAGTAGCTATTACATCTCTTACTACCGGTGCACTCACAACTTTATTATCAATGATGATAGCAAGTCGTCTTCCAATATTATTTTTTGTAGCATATGCAAATTTTTTTGAACCAAAACTATCTAATTTAAAATTTACTACTGACGAGTTGTTTAAATTGTCAAAACCAGGTTGAGCATCGGTTAAATGCTCACCAGACAAAGCAAGTTTTTTTTCTACGTTATATGTTTCGGAATTATTTTTTGATTGAAGCTTGTCAAAACTATTTGGATCGGCATCATTATTTGCTAAAAATTTAAAAGTTAATTTAGCAGTAGTGCCAATAATATCTTTTATTTTTTTTGGATTTTTTACACCTGGCAATTCAATTAATATTCTATCTTCACCTTGCGCAATAATAGTAGGTTCTCTTGTACCTAACTCGTCTATTCTTGAGCGAATAATCTCTAAAGATTGTTCCATTGCATTTTTTTTTATTCTTTTAAGATAAATTTCACTAAATTTTATTTGAACAGTGTTTTGATTTATTTGAAAGGATAGTTCTTTATCACTTTCATTTAATTTTTGATTAATATCATTTGAATTTAATATTTTTTGTAAATTAACTTTGTTACTATTATTTATATCAAAAAAAATTTCTTGATTATTAATTTTAAAATTTTCATAATCTAACCGTTCAGCTCTTAGTTTTTTTCTCAAATCAAATGATTTTAATTCTAATTTTTCCTTAAATAATGGTTTTGAATTAACCTCAAGCAAGAGATATGAACCACCTTGTAAATCAAGTCCTAAAACAACCTTTTTGTTCGGTAAATAAGATGTACCGGAATTTAAAAAATTTGGGATGAAATATATAAAACCAATTAATATTAAAAAAAATATTAAAAAAATTTTTAATCTTGAAAAATGTAACACACTAAATTATTTTTTAGGCTCAGTTTTGCTTAAAACTTGTGAGATTGTAGATTTGACTACTTGAACTGTAACATTTTCTGATATTTCTAATTCAGCTTTATCGTTATCTAATACTCTTACTACTTTACCAACTATACCACCAGCTGTTACAACATTGTCTCCTCTTGTTAAGGCTTCAACCATAGCCTTATGTTCTTTAACTTTTTTTTGTTGTGGTCTAATTAATAAGAAATAAAATATAACAAAAATTAAAATTAAAGGTATGAATTGTCCTAAAGCTTTACCGTCCATGGACGATGTATTTAAACTAAATCATTTATAATTCAACCTATTATTAGCGCTCTTCTAGGTAATTTTTTATTTTTTTTATAATTCCAATAGAATCTAATTTCAAATTAGGTTGTTTCATAACAAAATAGTCGGTTAAAATTTTATCACTAACTTCTAATAGCTTATCAAATTCTTCAAGATCGGATTTTGTTAACGAAGAATAGTTATTTTTAAAAAAGCCACCAAGTACAAGATCCATTTCTTTTGTTCCCCTATGGGTAGATCTAAATAATAGTTTTTTAATAAAGTCTGTCTTGCTCACAAAGAAAATAAATATAAAAATAATAATTATAATCAATGAAAAATAAGCTTTTTGAACCAATAATTAAAATAAAGGGTATTGGACCGAAATTAGAAAAAAAACTTAAAGATAAAAACATATTTAATAAAATTGATTTATTATTAAATCTTCCAACTGGTTGTATTGATAGAAGATTTTGTCCTAAATTAGATCAATTGGAAATAGGAAAAATATCTACCGTATTTGCCACACCTATAAAATACAATTTTCCAAGAATAAGAAACTTACCAAGTCGTGTAACTTGTGAAGATGAGTTTAGCAAAATAGATATTATTTTTTTTAATTCTAGAGAGAATTATATAAAACAATTACTGCCTTTAAATGAAGAAGTTGTAATTAGTGGCAAAGTCAATGTCTATAAGAATAAATATCAAATTACCAATCCAGATTATATAAGAACTACCGACAAAGGTTCTGACATAAAAAAAATTATGTCTAAATATCATTCTGTATCAGGAATATCAGATAAAACTTTACAAAAAATTTATAGTGATGAGGCAAAGAATTTAGAAAATATAAATGACTGGCATGACAAAAATTTTTTAAATGAAATGAAATGGGTGTCATGGTCTGATAGCATAAAAAGAATTCATAATCCTACAGAAATAAAGGATGTAAATAAGAATTCAATATTTTATGAACGTCTAGCTTATGATGAAATATTTAGTAATTTATTAATTTTTAGCGAAATCAAAAAAAGAATAGAAAAAATTATTAAAGAACCAAAAAAAATAAATAATAAAGATATTAATACTATATTACAATTAATACCATTCAAGTTAACAGCAGATCAAAATAGTTGTTTAAAAGATATTATTAACGATATGAATTCTAGCAAAAAAATGATGAGGGTATTACAAGGTGATGTAGGGTCTGGTAAAACAATAGTTGCTTTAATTGCATCATATTTAAATACAAAATCAAATTTTCAAACTGCAATTATGGTTCCAACTGAAATATTAGCTACTCAACATTTCAAATTATTTATAAAAATTTTTAACGATACAAATATTAATATTCAAATTTTAACTGGAAAAACTAAATTAAAAGATCAAAAAATAATCAGGTCACAATTAAAAGAAAATAAAATAGATATATTGATCGGTACCCACTCTTTATTTCAAGAAAAAATAGAATTTAAAAATTTAGGTTTGATCGTTATAGATGAACAACATAAATTTGGTGTTAAACAAAGAATAAACCTTTCTCAAAAAGGGTCGAATAATACGGATGTATTGCTTATGACCGCAACGCCTATACCTAGAACATTAATTCTAACAAATTATGGTGATATGAATATTTCAACAATACAAAATAAACCATTTTTAAATGACAATATAGAAACATTGATTAAACCATTAGACAAAATTGATGAAGTTATAAATTTTGTAAATAATAAAATTAAAGATGGAGACCAAATATATTGGGTTTGTCCAATTATAGAGGAGAGTGAAAAGCTCAGGTTAACAGCTGCTACAAAAAGATACGATTTTTTAAAAAATAAACTTAATGCAAAAACAGGTCTCCTTCATGGTTCAATAAAAAAAGATGATAAAGAAAAAATTATGAATGATTTTATAAGCGGGAATCTAAAATGTATAATTTCAACAACTGTAATAGAAGTGGGAATTGATAATCCTAAAGCAAATACAATAATAATAGAAAATGCAGAAAGATTTGGATTGGCTCAGTTGCACCAGTTGAGAGGCAGGGTTGGTAGATCAGGTTCTAAGGCTCATTGTGTATTAATTTACTCATCCTCTATTTCTGAAACAGGAAAAAAAAGATTAAAAATCATGAAAGAGTCTAATGATGGATTTTACATATCTGAAGAGGATTTAAAATTAAGAGGTTTTGGAGATATAATAGGTTATAAACAGAGTGGCGAAAAAGATTTTATAATTGCAGATCCTCTTTATCATTCTCATCTGTTTGAAATAGCAAAGAAAAATATCGACAATATGGAAGAAAAGTCATTTAAAAATTTTGATACTTTGCTTAAAATTTTTAAAAAAGATAAAGTTTTAAATATTATTGATACAGGCTAAGCTAATTTTTTATAACCTATTGCAGTTTCGAATTCATTTAACCTTTTATAAATAGATCTTAATTCAGTAATAGTCGTCCAATTATGCGTAAACAATGAAAAACTGCTGTGAACTCTAGAGAAAGCATTTGAAACTTGAATTACAAATCCTAATGTTATAGCTCCAGTGAATAACCCTGGGGCCATAACTAAGTATGGAACAATAACCATAAATTGATCATATATATTTACCCAAATATCAAAATATCCATAATGTAAAAAAAGTCGATGATAGTTAAATTTTATACCTGTAAATAACTGAAATACCGTATCAGGTTTTGCATAATTATCCCTATCATCTTCACCATAGACCAATTCTTTTCTAAATTTTGCTTCCACCTTCTGATTATTGTATTCCAAACCTGGCAATTTAATTCCAACGAACCAACTTATTAATAGACTACCTAAACTCGTAGCAAATGCTACCCATACAAGAGAACCAGGAATATTTTTTAAAATTTCAATCTCAACCTTTTCTGATAATGACCAAAGTATTGGGGTAAAGGCAATTAATGTCATTATTGCTCTAACAACTTGAAGTCCAAGACTCTCTACAATTTTAGCAAATCTCATTGTATCTTCTTGCAATCTTTGAGCAGAACCTTCAACCTTGACTCTTCCGGAAGACCAAATTGGTATATAATCAAATGTCATTGCTTCTCTCCATCTAAATGCGTACAGTCTAGTAAAATATGCTGTGAACGTTGCAAGCACCACATATGGCATGGCTAAATATACAAATTCTAAAATTTTATCCCAAAACATTGAGACATCATTTTCAGTTGGTTTTTGAAGAAGATCGTAAAAACCTTTGTACCATTCATTAATTTTTACAGTAATGGTAACCTGCACTAATAGAGAAAGTATTAAAAATAAACCACCACCCCATGCCCAAATTAACCACTTTTTATTTAAAAAAAAACTTTTTAACATTTTTAAGATAAAAAATTATCTGCGTAAGATTTAATTTTTAGTTTATTTTTTTTTGGTTCTATAATTTCATATTCTATATTGTTTTTTTTTGCATAAGCTATAGCTTCTTCTTTTGTTTGAAATAATAATTTTACCTGTGATTGAGTATCTGAAGAAGATGTCCAGTTCATTAAATGATCATTCGTTGTGTTTTTTCTAAAATATTCTAGCAACCATTGGCTATTTTTATTCTTTCCAGACTGCATTGCTGTTTTTGCAGGAATATATATTTTTGCTTTTTTCATAAATTAGTGGTCGGGGCAGCAAGATTTGAACTTGCGACCCTCTGGTCCCAAACCAGATGCGCTACCAGGCTGCGCTATGCCCCGACTGAATGACTTATATACATATTTTACTAATCTTTTAAAGATTTAAGAATTTCATTTAACTTATTAAAATGATAGAAAATTGTCGTGATTAATAAAATTTCTTCATTTTTTAAGTGGTATATCAAACACGAGTCTACAGCAGGAATTACACTGCTAATAATGACAATTATAGCTCTAATTATTAGCAATTCAGGATTATCAGATGATTACTTCAAGGCATTAAAAACCTATTATGCTCTTGGTGTAGGAGAATTTAAGTTAAAGCTATCACTATTTCATTGGATTAATGATGCATTGATGGCAGTTTTTTTCTTGGTTGTTGGTCTAGAAATTAAAAGAGAATTTGTAGAAGGCGAGTTATCACGACCCACTCAAGCTGCTTTACCGATTTTAGGTGCAGTTGGCGGAATGTTGGTTCCTGCATTAATATATGTTGGTTTCAATCTTCAGACGCCAGAAACTTTGAGAGGATGGGCTATACCCTCTGCAACTGATATTGCTTTTTCAATTGGAATTTTATCCTTGTTAGGATCAAGGGTTCCTTTATCTTTAAAAGTTTTTTTAGTTGCCTTAGCTATCATCGACGATATGGGAGCGGTAATAATTATTGCATTATTTTATACAACAAAACTTAATATTACCTACTTAACATTGATGTTTATTTGTTTTGCTATCTTGATTATTTTTAACAGACTCAATGTAAGATATTTTTCAGCATATCTGATTGTTGGTATTTTTATGTGGTTCTTTACTCACGAGTCTGGTGTGCACGCAACTATTGCGGGCGTTCTGTTGGCAATAACAATTCCTCATAAGACAGATAAATCACATCATGGAAAATCAATGTTAAAACATGTTGAACACTCTTTAGCTCCTTATGTTTCATTTATAATCATGCCAATATTTGCTTTTGCAAATGCAGGTGTGAATTTTGATGGCATGTCAATTATGCAGCTGTTTACACCGGTGCCATTAGGAATCTGTCTTGGATTATTTATAGGAAAACAACTTGGTGTATTTGCATTCTCATACGCAGCAATAAAATTTGGACTAGCTGAAATGCCATCTGGAGCAAGATGGATCAGTTTCTACGGTACAGGTGTATTAACAGGTATTGGTTTTACAATGAGTTTATTTGTTGGAAACTTAGCTTTTCCTAATTCAGAAATTATTGATGGAGTGAAAATTGGGGTTTTGCTGGGTTCACTATTCTCTACATTACTAGGATATGCTTTACTTTTGATTTGTTCGAAAAGACATGCGACTGCTTAAATATATTATTGTAATTTTATTTATAAATACTTTATCATATGCGAATATGAAAACTGCTTTTGACTTTAAGTTTAAAAATATAAATGGAGGTGAGCTGGAATTATCAAACTTTAAAGGTAATACGATTCTTGTAACGAATGTAGCAAGCAAATGTGGTTTTACAAATCAATATGAAGGCCTACAAACTTTGTGGGAAAAATATAAAAAGAAAAAATTTGTTGTTATTGGTGTATCATCAAATGATTTCAATCAAGAATTAAAAACTAAAGAAGAAGTAAAGAAATTTTGCGAAGTCAACTTTGGTATAAACTTCCCTATGACAGATATAACTTCTGTTAAAGGCGAAAAAGCCCACCCATTCTATAAATGGGTAAAAGAAACTCATGGTTCGCAACCTAAATGGAATTTTTATAAAATTTTAATTAGCAAAGATGGAAAAGTTATGGAAAGTTTTAGTTCTTTTACAAAACCAAATAGTGAAAAATTAATAAAAGCAATTGAGAAAATTCTTTAATAATATTTATTAATTAAATAAATTAAAAAAAAAGCAATTAGCCCATATTCAAAATAACTTTTAAATTTATCAATTTTCTCTAATAAATTATTTTTCTGGTTTAAATACTTTTTTCCTATAAAAAAAAATATTTCTATGAAAACAATACTTGATATCAAGCCAATAAAAGAATTTTTAAGTCCAAAATTAAAAATCCCAAAAAAAATACTAGAAATTAAAGTAAAATATGAAATCTTTGCAACAAATAAAGAAAATATAATATTGGCTTTTTTGGAGAAATTTTTTTTAAATTTAATAAAAAAGTAAGACCACAAATTAGCAAATATAAATAGTAAATACTCAGTCATAATATCTGGCGGTCCCTAGGGGAATCGAACCCCTCTTTCATGGATGAAAACCATGTGTCCTAACCGATAGACGAAGGGACCTAAGAAAACTCTTAATATTTATTATTATCATATAATCAATAAAAAAAATTAATTAATTAGCTGCAAATCCTCAATGATTAACTCTATATTAGATTTTCCGCTCCACTCATTTAGCTTAATTTTTCCTGCTACATTAAAATTTTTTTTATAATTCATTAAATAGTTTCCTATATTCTTATTTTTCGAATTAAAACATATGGCATTTAAATAAAAGGAGCCTCTTTTTAAAACTAATTTCACATGATTATTGTGTGTTTCTATTACTCTACTAACTGAGAAGTTTTCAAATGCAAAAGTAGGTTCTCTATTACCAGAACCATAAGGTTCAAGATTATTGATTTTTTCAATTAAGTCTAAATTGATAGCTGATATATCTAAATAAGAGTCTATATTTAGTAAATTATTATCATCTCTTGTTTTAAATGATCTTTTAAAAATTTTAATTAATTCATTTTTAAAACTATCAATTTTATCAAATTCAAAAGTGAAACCACCGGCCATAGGATGACCGCCACCTTTAAGTATAAGGCTCATTTGCTTACATTTTGTTATCGCAAGACCTATGTCAAAACCATAAATAGATCTGGCTGAGCCTTTGCAAGTCTCACCATTTTTAGCAATTATAAAAGTTGGTTTATTAAAATAATCTTTTAATCTACTTGCAACAATTCCAATTAAACCTTCGTGCCAATCATTTTTTACTAAAAAAATAATTTCTTCTGATTTGTTTTTTTCTACCAATTCAATTGCTTCATCAACAATTTTACGCTCAAGATCTTTTCTTTTATAATTAAAGCTTTCAAGTTCACTTGAGATTAAATATGCTGTTTCAGCGTCTTCTGTGGTTAGCAATTTATATCCTAATTCTGATTTGCCAATTCTGCCGCCAGCATTAATCTTTGGTCCCAATATAAAACCAACTTCGCTTGTTGATATTTTTTTTCTAATTTTTGAGTAATCTACTAAAGTTTTTAAACCTAAATTAGTTCTTTTAGAAGCTATTTTTAATCCTTGATAAACAAATGCTCTATTTAAATTTACCAAGGGCACAACATCACAAACTGTTCCCATCATAACTAAATCTAAATAATTTAATAAATCAGGCTCTTTAATATTCTTATTTTCAAAAAATTTTTTTTCTCTTAAAAATTTGTTTAAACCAACTAAAAATACAAACAAAACACCAACGGCACATAGATAATAATAATCATCATTTTCGTCTAAACGATTAGGATTAATTATTGCATCAGCTAATGGTAAAATTTCCTCAGATTTATGATGATCAATTACTATAACGTCAATATTATTTTTTTTAGCTAACTCAATTGCGTCAAATGACGTGGTTCCACAGTCTAAAGTGATAATTAAATTTACTTCTTGATCAATTATATTACCAAAAGTACTATTGGATGGGCCATAACCATCTTTTTGTCGATTAGGAATAAAAACAAAATGATCAATATTTAAGTTTTTTAAATACAGTGACATTAAAGCACTAGATGTGGCTCCATCGACATCATAATCACCAAAAATACAAATTTTATTATTATTTTTAATGTGTTTGAAAAGAATATTTAAAGCTTTTTCACAATCTTTGAACAATAAAGGATTTGGTAAAAAATTTTTAACCCTAGGATTTAAAAAATTTTCAATTTCATGTTCTTTTAAATCTTTTATTGAAAGTAATTTAGCTGTCAGATAATCCAGGTTATATTTATGAGCTATGTATTCAGTTAAATTTTTATCAAAACTCTTAAGCACCCATTCTTTACCCTGAACAGAGTGATTTATCATATTTTATAAAGCTTTTTTACTTTTTTAAAATATTTTTGGGAGTAATGTAATGCAAAAGTTTCTGTTTCATATTCTTTGTTTTTAACTTGTACACCAGAAACTAGTTCTCCATCCGTTACTCCGGTTGAACAGAATATTACATCCCCTTTAACCAGTTCATTTAAATCATATTTTTTATTAAAATCTGTGATCCCCAGCTTATTTGCTCTTTTTTTTTCATCTTCATCATTAATTTTTAATCTTGCTTGAAATTGTCCGCCAAGACATTTGATAGCAGATGCTGCCAAAACACCTTCTGGGGCACCACCTATACCTAAATACATATCTACATTTGAATTATTTAATGCTGAAAAAATTGAACCAGCAACATCACCATCTGAAATTAATTTAAGTTTAGCACCCATAGATTTGGCTCCATCAATAAAATTTCTATGCCTATCTCTATCAAGCATACATATACATATATCTTTTGGATCTTTTTTTTTTGCTCTTGCTAAATTTGTAATATTTTTTTTTATATCCTCATCCAAATCTACAATATTTTTTGGAAGGTTTGGTCCAACAGATATTTTATCCATATATGTGTCTGGAGCTTGCAATAACATACCTTCTTCTGAAACAGATATTACTGAAATGGCATTAGGTTGATTATTAGCTGCTAACTTTGTTCCATCTAATGGGTCTACGGCTATATCTAACTTTGGGTTATCTGATTTACCTAATATTTCACCAATATAGAGCATGGGTGCCTCATCCATTTCACCCTCACCAATAACAACTTTTCCTCTAATATCCATCTTGTTTAATTGATTTCTCATAGCATCAACTGCCGCTTGGTCCGCAGCATTTTTGTCACCCTTCCCTTTTAATAAAGAGGATTTATAGGCGGCTATCGCTGCAACATCTATAATTTGATCAAGTAACTTTGGGTCTAACATTAGAGTTTTTTATAATCCCTGACTCTAATCATAACTATTTTTTTAAAAAGTTTTTTCTGTGTTGATAATTTTTTTAAAACTTTTTGAATGTTAATTTCTTTAGAAAAATGTGTAATTAGCATTATATTTGCAGTACCAGATCTAGATGGTTCCTGCAGAAGATTAGCTACACTTAATTTATTTTTAGCAAGTTCAGATGTTATTTTTGACAAAACACCCGGGACATCTTTGGTTAAAAATCGAACGTAATATTTAGATTGATGATTATCAAAATTAAAAAGTTTCATTTTTTTCTTTGCAGAAGGCGCTAATCCGAATGAAAACTCATCATTACCTAACATAATAGAAGTTATGTCTGAAATAACAGCTGAAGAAGTTGGTCCTTTGCCTGCACCAGGACCCTCATATATTGTTCTTCCAATTGGATGTCCGTCTACCACGACCGCATTGATCACATCATCAATATTTGCGACATCTATATTATTAGGAATTAAACATGGATGAACACGTTGCTTAATATAATTTTGAATTTTTTCCGAAATAGCCAAAAGCTTAATTTTAAATCCTAATGTTTTAGCAAATCTTATATCCTCAATTTCAATGTTTCTTATCCCCTCAATTAAAAAACCTTTATTGATAATTTTTGATCCAAATCCTATTGAACTTAAAATAGAAATTTTATCTGCCGCATCATAGCCGTCTACATCAGCTGTAGGGTTATTTTCAGCATATCCTAATTTTTGAGCATCTTTTAAAATTGTCTTAAAATCTTGATTTCTTTTTTCCATCTCCGTTAGTATAAAATTGGTAGTTCCATTTAAAATTCCGTAAATATGATGCAGCTTATTTGCAATCAAACCTTGTTTAATAGATCTTATGATCGGTATTCCACCGCCTACAGCTGCTTCAAAAAGTAGATTCACACCATATTTTTCAGCTAAAATAGAAAGCGCATCTCCGTGCTTCGCAATTAAAGCTTTATTTGCGGTAACAACATGTTTTTTATTTTTAATAGAGTCAAAAACAACTTTTTTTGCAATTCCGTCTGCACCACCTACTAGCTCAACTATAATATCAATTTTTGAATTTTTTATGATTTTAAAGATATTTTTTTCTAAAACTCCTTTAGAAAATTTAACTCCTCTTTTTTTATTTATATTTCTAGCTGAAACTTTTATTATATTTAATTTAAATCCTGTCTTTTTTTTAATTTCAGAAGCATTTTTTTTAATATTTCTATAAACTTCTAATCCTATATTCCCTAGTCCAATAATACCTATATTAAATTCTTTCATTTATCTAATCCTACCTTTTCATCAAAACCAAATCTAATATTAAAGTTTTGAATTGCTTGTCCTGCGGCCCCTTTTAATAGATTATCAATGCTACATGAAATAACAAACATGTTTTTTGTATTACCTCTATTTATAGAAATATACACATTGTTCGTATTAACTACTTTATCTGTATTGATCATTTCTGATTTAAAAACTTTTATAAATTGATTATTTGAGTAAAAATTTTTCAAAATATTAAATAATTCATCAATTGAGTTTTTAGATTTAACATAAATACTAGAAAGCATACCTCTAAAAGTTGGTATAAGATGAGGCGTAAAAGAAACTTCTAAATCTGATTTTGCAAATAAGGATAAATAATAATTTATTTCTGGCATGTGTCTGTGATGGCCTACTCCATAGATGGCAATATTTTCGTCAAGATTTGGATATTGCTTGTTGTTATAAATTTTCTTTCCAGCGCCTGAGTAGCCTGATTTGCTATCTACCAATACGCTATCTAAATCAATAACTTTATTTTTTACAAGAGGTATCAAGGGTAAAAGTATTGAGGTAGGATAACATCCAGGGCATGCGATTAAATTAGATTTTTTTATTAAATCTCTAAAAATTTCAGAAAGTCCATATACAGATTTGTTTTGCAAATCAGGACTTTGATGTTTTACATTATACCATTCTTCATAAGTTTTAATATTTGGCAACCTAAAATCAGCTGACAAATCGATAATGACAACATTTGAAGAAATGTCATTTGCAATTTTATGAAACTCTGCATGTGGCAATGAAGAAAAAAAAACATCACAACTATTTATTAGTTTGAGATCAATTTTTTTCAGACTTGGTAGATTAGTAATATCATTTGGTAAATTTTTATAGATATTCTCATCTACACTCTCATTAACAAACAGATATTTTATTTCAGCGTGTGGATGATGGTAGAGTTTTTTTATTAATTCAATACCAACAAATCCAGTAGCACCTGCAATAGCAATATTTAATTTTTTAGCCATAGTTCCAAATTTAAATGTGTTTGATTTTAAAACAATAAAAAACTAAAAG
>JAYNJZ010000003.1:24348-32183 GCA_038110645.1 Candidatus Pelagibacteraceae bacterium | reverse complement strand
GTTTTGGCTAAACTTAAACCTTCAACTACCAAATCTCGTACTAATAATTTATTATTAATTTTGAATACTCTCCAGTCAATTTTAACTTCCTGCTTATCTTTTTTTGAAATCATTTTTGAGTTTACCATCACATAGTTATCACTAATTTTTTTTGATCCGGTAACTTTAATTTCTTGATCGCTATAATTTTGTAATCGACTTGAGATATTTTTTGCAAAAAAAATTCTAAAAGTATCATTATATTTTTTAAATTGTTGATCATTTAAACTGTTCTTTGAGGCACCAAGACTGAATTTCCCTAACCCATCAACATCAACGACATCTAGTGCAATTTTTTCAATTTTGTTTTTTTTATCTTTAATTTTGATATTTGGATCTAAAATAATTTTTTTTGCGTTCTCAGTTGTAAGCCTAATTAACTGTTCTGCTTCTTGTTCAAAAGAAAATACATTAGAATTAAAAATTAGAATAAAAAATATATTAAAAAATAAAATTTTTTTAAGCATTTTTGGTTAAAAGGTTACTTAAAATCTTTCCATTGATCTTCATCAGAGCCTGATCCATCGCTGGTTAGGTAATTTCTTCTTTGAAGGTATAAACTTCTGACTGATGCATATAGATCGATTGAATTTTTTTCTAAATCTTCTAAAGATTGAATGTTTTCGGCTCTCCAGTTAGTTTTATCTAAAGCTGTTTCTCCCCAATATGTTCCATCACCCAAATTATTTCCTAAAAGCATTTCCTTATCTCCAACTGTACTTAAATAAAATGGGTCAAGGAATATATTTCCAACTCTACCCACCGAATCTCTTAAGGTTGTAGGACCTAATACTGGCAACATTAAATAACAACCATGACCAACTCCCCAAGACCCAAGTGTTTGACCGTAATCTTCATTTTCATTTTTTTTTAGCCCAACCTTTGATGCGGGATCAAAAAGTCCAAAAATACCTACAGTTGTGTTAATTAAAAATCTTCCAGTATCATTAATACCTTGAGAAAATTTTCCCTGAAGAAACTGGTTTGGAATTTGAATAAGATATGAAACATTATTTGTTGCGTTTTTTACACCACTCTTAATTGGGGTTGGTAAATAAGAATAACCTTGTGCTACTGGCTTAAAAATTATTTTATCTATACCCATATTAAAAGAAAAAATTGCTCTATTCACAGGTTCAAAACAATCTTCAGTTTTAGAATATGAAGGTAAACATATTGCTGTTAAGCTTAAAACGATTGTAAATATCTTTATAATTTTTTTCATTTTTTTTATAATCGGTGAGTATATAGTGTAATTTGTATCTAAAACTAGCTTAAAAAATGGCATTAAATGGCAATAATTATTACTAAAATCATTAAAGGTACCAATTTTGATAAAGTCGTAAATAGGAAGATTAAATATGTAATTATTCATTACACAGGTATGAAAAACCAGAATGTCGCTATTAAACGATTACAATCTAAAGTTGCAAAAGTTAGCTGTCATTATTTGATCAGTAAAAAAGGAAAAATTTATCAATTAGTTGAAGATCAAAATATTGCTTGGCATGCTGGCAAATCAAGATGGGAGAATGATGTAAATTTAAATTCAAAATCTATCGGTATTGAATTAGTTAACAAAGGGGATGAAAACTATCCAAAAAAACAGATTGAATCTTTAATAAAAATTTTAAAAAGATTAAAAAAAAAATACAAAATTAAAGCTAAGTATATTCTAGGCCATGAAGATATTTCACCTAGAAGAAAAAAAGATCCTGGTCCAAAATTTCCTTGGAATAAACTATATAATAATAATTTATCGAAAAAACGTTGATTTTACTCAGTATTTTGCTACAAGCAATTTGCTAGTTGGTTGAATGGTAGCTCTTTTATAGAGAGGAAAGTCTGGGCTCCATAGGAAAAAGTACCAGGTAACACCTGGCAGGAGTGATCCTAGGGAAAGTGCCACAGAGAATAGACCGCCTAATCAAGGCAAGGGTGAAACGGTGAGGTAAGAGCTCACCGCTTTTTTAGCAATAAAAAAGGCATGGAAAACCCTACTTGGAGCAAGACCAAATAGGGATAGCACGATTTATTAATCAAACATCCTAAGTTAGCTATCCGGGTTGGTTGCTAGAGCTGATAAGAGATTTTCAGCCAAGATAAATTACCATTTTAAATGACAGAACCCAGCTTACAGACCAGCTAGCAAATTCAATCCTTAATAGAACAAAAATAGAACAACTAAAAGTTGAATATTAATTGACTATTTATTAAAAACCATATATTCCCATAAAATCCCATAAAGGGAAAATAGATGAATAATTTATATGTTTATTTCTACTTACGAAAACAAGCTAGACAAAAAAGGAAGGGTGTCCGTGCCAGCCGCATATAGATCACATTTATCGTCACTTGGTTATAATGGAGTTGTTTGTTACCCTTCTTTTATAAATTCTTCGATAGAGTTTTGTCCTCAAGATAGATTAGAAAAAATTATTGAAACAATTGATAATTTAAATCCATTTGAAGAGAATAGAGATATTTTTTCTACATCAATTTTAGCAAATAGTTTTCAACTTAATTTTGACAATGACGGCAGAATTACCTTAACAGATAAATTATTAAGTCATTCAGGAGTAAAAGATAAAGTTTTATTTGTTGGTCAAGGAAGAACTTTTCAAATGTGGGAACCAGCAGCTTTTAAAAAATTTAGTGATGATGCAAGAAAAAAAGCAAGTTTAAAGAGATCAGAACTAAAGTGGAAACAAACAAATTAAAATAAAAAAGGAGAAAACCCATGCCAATAAATATTTCAGCACCCGAATTAAGAGAATTAAAACCTAGAATAGTTGTTTTAGGAGTAGGAGGAGCAGGGGGGAATGCCATAAATAATATGATTGATGCTGGCATTCAAGGTGTTGAGTTTGTTGCCGCTAATACAGATGCACAAGATTTAAAAAAAAATAAAGCTGATTGTAAAATTCAATTAGGAGCTAATTTAACTCGTGGATTAGGCGCTGGAGCAAAAGCTGATATTGGTCAAGCTGCTGCCGATGAATCTATGAATGAAATTATAAATTTATTACAAGGTGCCAATATGGTTTTTGTAACAGCTGGTATGGGCGGAGGTACTGGAACAGGCGCTGCACCAGTGATTGCTAAAGCTGCTAAAGATTTAAATATTTTAACAGTAGGAGTAGTTACAAAACCATTCATGTTCGAAGGCCCTGGTAGAATAAGAGTAGCAGAAGCTGGTCTGGAAAATTTACTTAAAGTCGTTGATACGAGTATAATTATTCCAAATCAAAATTTATTTAAGATAGCTGATGAAAAAACTCCATTAGTCCATGCATTTAAAATGGCAGACAATGTATTAATGCACGGTGTTCGAGGTATTACAGATTTAATTGTAAGACCAGGTTTAATGAATTTAGATTTTGCAGATATAGAAACCATCATGAGTGGAATGGGAAAAGCCATGATGGGTACTGGAGAAGCTGAAGGTGATAATAGAGCGGTTATTGCATCTGAAGCAGCTATAAACAATCCTTTAATAGATGATTATACTTTAAAAGGTGCAAAAGGTTTGTTAGTAAATATTACAGGAGGAACTGACATAACGCTTTTCGAAGTAGATGAAGCTGCAAATAAAATTAGAGCGGAAGTCGATCCTGCTGCTGATATTTTGATTGGCTCTACCATTGATGAAACTATGAACGGTAAAGTAAGAGTATCAATTGTAGTTACTGGATTGGGTGGAGAGGTTGTGAAAAATAGACCAACTTTAAGCGTTGTTCAAAGTAGGAATAGTGGATTTGCTAGACAGAATTTGTTTAATACAGTCAATCCAAGTTCAGATTATCAAAAAAATAATTATACAGCATATATGGCGAACCAACCTTACGCTCCATCGTCTGCACCAAGTATGAGTTCAAATAATGGTTCTATAGAGGGTGCGAATGCCTTAAATTTAAATACTGTAGAATATTCTAATCAAGGAACAACACCAAATATAAAAACAAATTACCAAGAAATTCAGGAAAGTTATAAAAATGATGACCTTGAGTTAAAGGAATTTTTGGTTGAGGATGAAAAAAATTTTAGAGATAATCAAATTTTTGAAGATGAAAATTCATTAAAAATAAATGATGATATTCAAAAAAATGATGAGGAAAATTTTGAAACTCCTCAATTATTTAGTGGTGATGATGAGATACAAGAGGGAAATGACGAAAATCAATCAGAAAAAATAGATACTGATTTATCGAATTTAAATTTCGATGATGATGATGATTTGGAAATACCCGCCTTCTTAAGAAGACAAACTAATTAGAAAATATGCCCAATGTCACTGGATACAATCAAACATTATCCAGTGATGTTGGAAGAAGTACTTAGCTACTTATCTGATAACAAAAAAATAATTGATTGTACTTTTGGTGGAGGAGGATATTCCTCTGCAATTCTAAAAAAATTTCCAAATAGTATCATAACCGGGATTGATCGTGATAATAATGTAAGCAAATTTGCTGATAAATTAAAAAAAAAATATCAAAAAAGATTTAATTTTAAAAATATTAGATTTTCTGAATTATATAAACTTAAAGAGTTTAAAATATCAGATTTTTTCATTTTTGATCTAGGGGTATCTCATTTTCAGTTAAAAGATTTGAGCAGAGGATTTTCTTTTAATTCACAAAGAGATCTTCATATGGGTATGGGGCTTAATACAATTAATGCTCAAGATATAATTAACTCAATATCTGAAAAAAATCTTAAAAATATATTAAAATTTTTCGGAGAGGAAAAGTTTGCATCAAAGATTGCCCATGAGATTATTAATCATAGAAATACAAAAAAAATAAATAATTCAAAGGAATTATCAGACATCATAAATAATATAAAATATAAAAAAGGGAGAACAAACCCAGCAACCAAGTCGTTTCAAGCCATAAGGATGATTGTAAATGAAGAGTTGTCTGAAGTATTTAAAGCTCTAAAATTTATTGTTGAAAATTGTCAAGTTAATACAACTATTATAATAGTGACTTTTAATTCGTTAGAGGACTTATTAGTTAAAAAAATCATAAATTTTTATGGAAAGAAAAAAAACGTATCAAGATATTTGCCATCTACAAATTCATCAGATGATCTTGCGGTAAAAATACTAACTAAAAAGCCACTTTTTCCAAGCACAAAAGAAATAAAAGAAAATCCCAGTTCTAGATCTGCAAAGTTGCGAGTAATTAAAAAAATAAAGAATCAAAATATTAGATTACAGAGAAATGATTTGAATATGGAAAAATATTTTTTATTGGAAAATATATATGTTTAAAAATATTTTAATTAGTTTGTTTATACTAATTTTGGGATCTTTTTTTACAAATGTTTATAAAAATCAATCTAAGGATCTTGAAAATAAAATAAATGAAAAAAATCAAAAAATTTATGAACTAAAAAAAAATAATGATATTGAAATTAAAGAGAATATTTTTTTAAAATCACCTGAAAATATAAAAAAGCTAGCGGATAGATACTTAGATAAAAATTATATTATTTTTGATAGTAAAAATATTGAATATTTAAAAATCAATGAAAAAAAATAAACAGTTAAATCTTTATTTTGATGAAAATTTTTATCAAAAAAAACAAAATAAAATTTTTGATAACAGGATAAATATTATCATTTTAGTTTTTCTTTTTTTAAGTTTTTTGACTTTTTCAAAATTAATTTTAATCGGATTTGAAAAAAAAGAATTTTACTTCGCAAACGAATATAAAGAAGAAAGTTTAAAAAGAAGATCTATAGTAGACAGAAATTATAATCTATTAGCACACAACGTTAAAACTCATAATTTAATAATAAGAACAAAAAAAATCAAAAATTTTGATAATTTAAATTTAAAATTACGCATTGAGTTTCCTGACATTGATCTTGAGAAAATAAAAAATTTTAATACTCGATCATTTCATGTTTTAAAAAAAAATTTAAGTCCAACTGAGTATAACAAGGCTTTAAACTTAGGAGAACCATCTATAGAGCTCGTTAGAAATGAAATCAGGGTTTATCCTAATAAAAATTTATTTTCACATATAATAGGGAATGTAGATACTGATCAACAAGGAGTATCAGGACTAGAACTTTTTTTAAATAATGAGATCTTGAATAAAGAAAAAATAAAGGATCCAATAATACTATCATTAGATCAAAATATTCAGTTCATTGTACGAGAAACTTTGAAAGAGGGGATTAAAATTTTTAATGCCAAAGGTGCTGCAGCTATATTGCTTAATGCACAAAATGGAAAAATTTTATCTATGACCTCACTACCTGATTATGACCCAAATAACAGAACTCAACTTAAAAATGCGGATTATTTGTTTAATAAAAATACAAAAGGTTTGTATGAACTGGGCTCTGTATTTAAAACATTTGCAATTGCTAATGCTATTGAAACAAATAATGCCACGAGAAATAAATTATATAAAAATTTACCAAGTGAGGTAATTTGCGATAAGCACAAAATTAAAGAATACAGATATTCCAAAAAAAAACAAAATCTTACAGTAAATGACATATTAGTAGAGTCTTCAAATATTGGGACAATAAGAATAATACAAGACTCAGGACTTAAGACTTACCAGGCTTTTCTAGAAAAATTAAAAATTTTTGATTATTCTGAAATTGAACTTCCAGAAGTTGCCTTGCCAAATAAAAAAAGATGGGGAAAGTGTAGAACTCTAACAGCTGGATTTGGTCATGGAATTAACACTACCCCTTTACATTTAACTGTTGCCTTTGCAGCAATTGTAAACGGTGGCAATCTTTTAAGGCCATCATTGCTTAAAAATCAAAACATTGAAGTAAAGTCTAAAGTCATCTCAAAAAAAAATAGTGAGGTTATGAAGAAAATTTTACGAACAAATGTTGATAAAAATTACGTTAGGTCCGGTAGTGGAAGAAAGGCAGATATAATCGGATATAATGTAATGGGAAAAACAGGAACCGCAGAAAAACCATCTAAAATTGACAAGGGTTATTCAAAAGAAATATTGAATATTTTTACTTCTGCATTTGAAATTAAAGAACAATTATTTGTTTTAACTATTTTAATAGATGAACCCAAAGGGTCCAAAACACTTTGGGGACACAACAGAAGAGAGTCAGGATGGAATGCAGGTTATATTAGCGGCCAAATTATAAAAAAAATAGGTCCTATTTTGAACACAATGCGAGTTTTATAATAGATTAAATTACTTTAATGAAAATAGAAAATATTTTAAAAAAAAAAAATTTTTGTTCAGATTCTCGAATTTTAAAAAAAAATGATATTTTTTTTGATTTTTTATCAAGTTCTAAAAAAATAAATCCTTATATTAAAAATATAATTGATAAAAGTCCCAGTCTAATAATCTCCTCAAGACCCTTGGATTATAAAAATGTTTTATTACGAAAGAATGTAAAAAAATTTTATTTTTCATCTATAAAAAAAAAATACCAAAATATTACAAAAAATATATATGCAGTAACAGGTACTAATGGAAAAACATCAGTAGCTAATTTTTTTTACCAGTTAAATATTTTAAATAAAATACCTTGTGCAAATATTGGAACTTTAGGTTATTTTTATAATAATAAATTAAAAAAAAATAACTTAACCACACCAGATAATCTTAACCTTTTTAAATTTCTTGATTTTATTAAAAGAAAAGGAATAAACAAAGTTATTTTAGAAGCTTCAAGTCATGGTCTAGCTCAAGGCAGACTTGATGGATTGAAATTTAAAGGTGTTATCTTTACTAATTTTTCTCAGGATCATCTTGATTATCATAAATCTATGCAATCTTATTTT
>JAYNJZ010000003.1:0-24248 GCA_038110645.1 Candidatus Pelagibacteraceae bacterium | reverse complement strand
CAAGCTATAGTTCTATCGTTATTGTCTGGATTAGATAAAAATAAAATTTTAAAAGTATTACCAAAAATTAAACCCATTAAAGGAAGGCTTAATATCATTAAAAATAGATATAAAATTATTTGTATTGATTACGCTCATACACCTGATGGCTTAGAAAAAGTTATCAAAACTTTAAAAAATCATTTTAAAAAAAATGTAAATATTGTTTTTGGATGTGGCGGTAATAGGGATATTGGGAAAAGATTTAAGATGGGTCAAGTTGTAAACAAATATTGTAAACAAATTATTATAACTGACGATAATCCACGAAATGAAAATCCAAAACAAATTACAAAACAAATTTTTCAATCAGTAAGAAGAGGTCAGATTATACAGAATAGGAAAACGGCGATCAAAACTGGTATTAAAATTACAAAAAAAAATGAGATTCTTTTAATTGCAGGCAAAGGTCATGAAAACTATCAAATATTTAAAAATAGAAAAATTTTTTTTTCAGATTTTGAGGAAGTTTCAAATAATTTATGAAGTCAAATATAATTAAAAATTTACTTAATAAAAAAATCTATATTGATAGTAGGCAAGTAAGTGAGAATTCTGTATTTGTTTGCATCAAGGGACCAAAAAATGACGGTCATAAATTTATTAAATTAATTTTAGACAGATATAAAAAAACTGTTATTATTTGTGATAAGAAATCAAAATTAGCAAAAATTTACAAAGATAAAAGCAGAGTACTTTTTTGTAATTCAACAATTAAATTTTTGTCTGATTTAGCCAAGATAAAAAGATTAATTTTAAATAAATATATTTTCATCGGCATAACTGGAAGTTCAGGCAAAACTACTCTTAAAGAAATACTATATTCAGTACTTAAAAAATATAAACCCTCTTACAAATCTCAAAAATCGTTTAATAATGCAATTGGTTTACCTTATACTTTAATTAACCAGACCAATAAGACAAAATATAATATTTATGAAATTGGAATGAATAAAATTGGAGAAATTGATTATTTGTCCAATATATTAAAGCCAAATATTGGTATCATAACCAATATTGGTGAAGCTCACATTGGAAACTTGGGAAGTGTAAAAAATATAGCAAGAGCTAAATCTGAAATAATTAATAATATAACCAAGGGCGGTTATATTATTTTAAACCGCGATTGTAAATTTTTTTCAAAATTAAAAAAAATTTCAAAAAAAAATAAACTTAAAATTTTGACTTTTGGTTCTAATTTCAAACCCACAATTACTTACGAAATTATTAAAGAAAATATTTTAAAAATAAAGTTAAGAAAAAAAATAATTAAATTAAAATTAAGAGAAATAAATTTAAATAATATTAACAATATATTAATTAGTATACTAGTATTAAATATTTTGAGATTAAATATTAAAATTTCAAAAAAATTATTGTCTAACATCAAAAGTATAAGAGGAAGAGGTAATAGAATTAAATTAAATAATAAAAAAATAGAAATAATTGATGATAGTTATAATTCAAATCCAGTCTCGTTAAAAAATTCTATTTATCAATTTAACAAAATAAAAACTAATAAAAAAAAATATTTAGTAATAGGTGATATGCTTGAATTAGGAAAATTTTCTGAAAAAAAACATTTAGAAGTTGGAGAATATTTAAAATTAATGAAATTTGATAGAATTTTTCTTGTAGGAAAGCATACAAGCAAAATTTTTTTTCAAATTAAATCCACATTTTGGTGTAAGTATTTTAATAATATTAATAATTTTTCTAAATATTTTAAAAATCTTTTAATGGAAAATTCTATCATTATGTTTAAAGCTTCTAATGGAGTCGGTTTAAATAAATTATTAGATAAGAAAATTTACAAATGTTAAATTATTTATTACAAGAGCTTTCATTAAAAATTTCTTTTTTAAATGTATTCTCTTATATTACTTTTAGGACAGGAGTAGCAATTTTTACTTCTTTAATAATTGTATTATTTTTTGGTCAAAGATTTATCAACTATTTAAAATCTTCTGGTTATTTTAATCAACCTATTAGAGACGACGGACCCGTTTCTCATGTAATTAAAAAGGCAGGAACACCAACTTTTGGCGGAGTTTTGATTATTTTTGGAGTCTTAACCTCTACGATATTGTGGTCAGATATTAAAAATATATTTGTTTTAATTTGTCTTTTCTCTCTTTTATCTTTCGCTTTAATAGGTTTTGTTGATGACTATTTAAAAATTAAATTTAAAAATTCAAAAGGAATTTCAGCTTTTTCTAAAATAATTTTTCAAGTTATTTTTAGTTTAATGATATTTTATTTAATCTCAATTTCTACTCAAAGTGAGCAAAGATTTTTATTCAATTTGCCTTATTATAAAAATTTGATCTTTGATATTGGATATTTTTATTTTCCATTTGCCGTAATTGTAATTGTAGGATCTTCGAATGCGGTAAATTTAACAGATGGTTTAGATGGGCTTGCTACAGTTCCATTAATTCTTGTAACCTTGACTTTTGTATTGATAGTGTATTTATCTGGCAATGTTATATTTGCTGAATATCTTAAAATTATAAATATTAAAAATATTTCAGAAGTATGTATTGTTCTAGGAGCAACAATCGGTTCATGCTTAGGTTTTTTGTGGTTTAATGCACCACCAGCAAAAATATTTATGGGTGACACCGGCTCTCTAGCTCTTGGTTCATTGCTTGGAACAGTTAGTTTAATTTCAAAACATGAAATAGTATTATTAGTAGCTGGAGGCCTTTTTGTACTTGAGGCGATGTCAGTTATAATTCAAGTGTTTTCTTTTAAAGTTTTTGGAAAAAGAGTTTTTAAAATGGCTCCACTTCATCATCATTTTGAAAAAAAAGGTTGGGAAGAATCTACAATTGTTATTAGATTTTGGATTATTTCAATTCTTTTAGTTTTAATTGCATTAGCTAGTTTAAAATTAAGGTAAATGTTTTCTTTTAAAGAGTTTGTCAACAAGAAAATTTTAATTTTTGGATATGGAAAAACTGGAAAATCTGTAGAAAAATTTTTTAAAAAAAAAAACATAAGACATTCAATTTGTGACGACAAAATAAAAAATAAAAAATTCGATAAAAATTTTTATAAAAAAAAGTATGATTTTATAATACTAAGTCCAGGTATAGATATTTACCATCATAAAAAAAAAAAATTTTTTAAAAAACATAAATCCAAAATAATTACAGATTTAGATATTTTTTTTTCTTTAACCAAGAACTACAAATACACAATTGGAATTACAGGAACAAATGGAAAATCAAGTTTTTGTAATTTATTAAAATTAATATTAAAAAAAAAAAAAATTAATTCAAAAATAATTGGGAATTTTGGTAATCCAGTTTTAGAAGGAGATTTTTCAGAAAAAAAATATTATATAATTGAGCTATCGTCTTACCAATTAGATTATTCAAAGTATATAAAATTAAATTCAGCCTGTATTTTAAATGTATCACCCGATCATCTTGAGCGGCATTTAAATTTAAAAAATTATAAAAAAATAAAATTAAAAATTTTTAAATTTTTAAAAGAACAAGGTAAAGGCTTTTATCACAAAAGTTCATTCCCAAATTATAGAAGTAAATTAAATATAAAATATTTTAAGAATATTAATAAAAATTTAATATCAAATATTATAGGTAAAAAAATTAAAATATCAAAAAAAATTTTAAACTCAAATACTCTAGCTCACCGCAATGAATTATTTTTTAAAAAAAATAATTTCAATTTTGTTAATGACTCAAAATCAACTAATTTTGACTCTACTAGATTTGCAATTAAAAAAAATAAAAATGTTTATTTAATTTTAGGAGGTCTTTTAAAGAAAGGTGATAATTACAATGTTAAAGATTTGAATTCAAAAATTAAAAAAATTTATATTTTCGGAAAAAATACAAAAATTTTAAAAAAAAGTTTCAACAAACAGAAAATTTCCTACAATTATTTTAAGGATTTAAAAAATGTGTTAAAAGACTTTTATAATAAAGATTTTAAGTTTAAAAATAATCTATCCAAAAAATATACATTATTATTTAGTCCGGGTGGCGCATCGTTTGATCAATATAAAAATTTTGAACATCGTGGAGCAAAATTTAAAAAATATATTTATGAGCTTTTCAAGAGATAGTAGCAATTTTATTGTAAAATGGATAAGGAGTTTAGATAAAACAATAGTAATATTATTAGTATTATGGATAACCTTGGGAGCAATATTTAGTATTAATTCTATATTAGGTTTTGCATCATTAAAATTATATGGAGATTCCAAAATTTTAATTAATAAATATTACATATTTATATCTTTAGGATTATTAATAATTTGTTTATCATCTATATTTAATGAAAATTTTTATAAAGAATTTTCAAAATATTTTTTTTTCATTTCTTTAATTTTATTATTTTTAACACTTATAATTGGCGTGGAGGCAAAAGGATCAAAAAGATGGTTAAATTTATTTTTGTTTAACCTACAGCCAGTTGAGCTTCTTAAACCGTCTTTGATAATTTTTTTTGCTTCTATATTTTCAGGTGATAAAAATTTTATTACTAAATTTTTATTTTCTGGATTATTTACTTTTGTTTCTGTGTTTATTTTACTCTTGCAACCAGATTATACCCAGGCACTAATAATTTTAATAATATGGCTAACATTAATTTTTATGTCAGGAATAAATTTAATAATTATTTTTTTGGCGGTAAGTGTAATTATTAGTTGTATGATTTTTATATTATTTTTTTTTAAAGAAAATTTTTCTTATATTTTTATCAGATTTGAAAAGTGGATTGATAATGATAATATTTCATACCAATCAGAAAAATCACTCGATGCAATTCAATTTGGAGGTTTTTTTGGAAAAGGTATAGGCGAGGGTATTTTAAAAGAAAAAATTCCTGAAGCGCATACAGATTACATTTTAGCTGCAATAAGCGAAGAGTATGGAATAATTTCCATAATTTTAATTTTATTGATTATATTTTTTTTATTCATGAGAGTATTTGCAATATGTCAAAGAGAAATCTCTAATTTTAAAAAATATAGTTTAATAACATTGTCAACACTGGTTCTTATTCAGGTATTTATAAATGTTGGTGTTACGATTAATTTAATTCCACCTACAGGCATGCCTTTTTCATTCGTTAGTTATGGAGGATCATCAATAATTACAAGCTCTTTTATTATGGGTATTATTCTATCTTTAACAAAAGAAAAATATTTATGACAAAAATAATATTATCTACTGGTGGTACTGGCGGGCACATTTTTCCTATTCTAAGTCTTTTTAAAGAGTTAAAAAAAATTGAAGAAGTAGAAGAAATTAAAATTATTACAGATAAGAGAGCTACAAAATATATTAATCTAGGTGATTTAAAAGTAATTCAATCAGAAAGTCCAAATAGAAAACAAGGAATTTTTCATTTTTTAAAATCATTACTAATTATATTTTTTTCTACAATAAATTGTTTATTTTTCTTAATAAAATTTAATCCAAAAGTTATAGTTGGATCAGGTGGTTATGTTTCATTTCCTGTATTATTGGCGTCATTAATTTTGGGTAAAAAAATTTTTTTATACGAAACTAATTCAGTTTTAGGAAGAGTAAACAAATTTTTTTTACCATGGTGTCATAAAATTTTTTCAGGATATGAAAATATTAATAATTTTCCAAAAAAATATGAAAAAAAATTTTTTTTCTCTGGTCAATTATTGAGAAAGGAATTTTTTGATTGCGTCAAAGAAAATGACTATTCTCAAAAATTAATACAAGAAAATGAAATTAATATATTAAATATTTTGGTATTAGGAGGTAGTCAAGGAGCAAAAATTTTTGATGAAAAACTCCCTCAATGTTTTAAAATTTTAAACGAAAAAAAAATTAAATTTAAAATTAATCAACAAACAACAAAGGATAAAATTCAATTAACCAAAAAATTTTATGATGAAAATAAAATTAGTGATTTAGTTGAAGATTTATTTGATTTTAAAGAAAATATTTTAGAAAATATATTAAAAGCAGACATTGTAATATGTAGGTCAGGATCCTCAACACTTTCTGAATTAAGTTTTTTAAACAAACCTTTTATTGCCATTCCATTGCCAACTTCTTTAGATAACCATCAGTACTTTAATGCCAAATATTATGAAGAAAAAAATTGTTGCTGGGTTGTAGATCAAAATTTAAAAGATTTTGATAACAAAATAATAAAAATACTAGAAGATGTTTATAATTTAGAGCATATACTTAAAAATAAAATAGATAATTTAAAAAAGATCAATAAAAAATTAGTATTAGATAACTTTATCAGAGAATTACTCAACTAAAATGAATTTGCAAATTAATAAAAAAAATACAATTTATTTTATAGGTATCGGTGGGATTGGCATGAGCGGAATTGCACTTATTATGAAAAATTTAGGATACAATGTTAAAGGAAGTGATTTATCGAAAAAAAGCAAAATTTTGGATCAATTAAAAAAGAAAAAAATTAATGTTGTTTGGGGTCATGAAACCAAAGCTATTTTAAAAGCAGATATGATTGTTGTTTCTACAGCAATAAATTTCAAAAATAAAGAATATCAATTAGCAAAGAAAAATAAAATACCTATTGTAAAAAGAGCAGACATGTTAGCTCATTTAATAAATTTAAAAAAAAATATTATTATTTCTGGATCACATGGTAAAACAACGATAACTTCACTAGTCTCACATTTACTTAAAGATAATAAGTTTTACCCCATGATAGTAAATGGTGGCATAATAAATTCTCTTAATTCAAATGCTACAGTTGGTAAGGGTCAATGGTCTGTTGTTGAAGCTGATGAATCTGATGGAAGTTTTTTAAAATTCAAAAGTATATATTCTGTTGTCAGCAATATAGATAAAGAACATATGGATTATTATAAGAGTTTTAAAAATTTAAATAATAGTTTTGAAAAATTTTTAAATAAAACACCATTACTCGGAAAAAATATTGTTTGTATAGATGATAAAAATATAAAAAAAATAATTAAAAAAAATAAAAATAAAAATTACCTAACATATGGATTTTCAAAGAAAGCAAATTTACAATGTAAAAATGTAAAAAATATTAATATGGGTATGAAATTTGATATATATGTTAACTTACCAAATAAAAAAAAAATTATTAAAGATGTCAATATTAAACTAATGGGAATACACAATGTTTTGAATGCAACAGCAACTTTTGGTGTTGGATTATTACTTAATATTAAAATTGAAAAAATTATAAAATCTTTATTTAGTTTCTCAGGTGTCCAAAGGAGATTAACTCTTATATATCAAAAAAATAAATCTTTGATTTATGATGATTATGCACATCACCCAACAGAAATACAAGCCGTCTTAAAAGCTTGTAAAAATAATTTTAATAAAAAAAAAATAATTGCAATTTTTCAGCCTCATAGATACTCCAGATTGTTAAGTTTATATAACAATTTTACAAAATCTTTTTCCTATGCTGATCGAGTTTTAATTTGTCCAGTATATTCTGCTGGTGAAAAAAATAAAAATTTTAAATTTAATAAATTTTGTAAGGATATTTTGACAAATTCTTCAGTAGAAGTAGTTCAAGTTAATTCTAAAGATGAAATTGAGCTATACCTTAAAAAAAATATGATTAATAATGTAATTGTAGCAATGGGTGCAGGAAGCATAAGTAGCTGGATAAGAGATATTTCAAAAAAAATTCAATAGATAAATGAAAAATCTAAGCTTAAATTATAATTTATCAAAAAACAGTTGGTTTGGCCTGGGGGGCAATGCCAAAAAATATTTTACACCTAAAAGTGAAGATGAGCTTCTAAACTATTTAAAAATAAATAAGAATGAAGAATTTATAACTATTGGATCAGGTTCTAATATATTATTTCGTGATACTGGTTGTACTGCTACAATTATAAAATTATCAGACGATTTTAAAAATATAAAAATAAAAGATAATAAACTTTTCTGTGGATCAGCAGTGCTAAAAAACCAACTTTCTAATTTTGCATTAAATAATGGAATTATTGATTTTGAATTTTTAAGTTGTATTCCAGGTACTTTAGGAGGTGGTGTGGCTATGAATGCAGGGTGTTTCGGATATGAATTTAAAAATATAATAAAAGAAATTCATGGAATCAATAAAGATTTGCAAAAAATAAGTTATAAAGTCGAACAAATAAATTTTGCCTATAGAGAAACAAATTTGCCGAAAGATTTCATTATTACGAATTTAATTTTTAATATAAATTATGGGATAAAAGATGAAATTCAAAAAAAAATCAATAAATTTAAGAGTAAGAAACAATTATCGCAGCCTTCAAAAATCAAGACAGGGGGGAGCACCTTTAAAAATCCAACTTCTGAATATAAAGCATGGGAATTAATTAAAAGAAGTGGCTGTGACAACATTAAATTCGGAAATGCCAAATTTTCTAATTTGCATTGTAACTTTATTGAAAACAAAGGGTGTTCTTCAAAAGATATTGAAGATTTGATAAACTATACAATTGATCAAGTTAAAAAAAAATTTAATATAACTTTAGAACCTGAAATCAAAATCATTGGTGATTAAAAAGAAAAAAATTCTAGTTTTGATGGGGGGGAGGTCTAGAGAGAGGCCTATTAGTTTGAAAACTGGAAATGCATGCATCCATGCCTTAAAAAAAATTGGATATAACGTCTCACATTATGATCCAACTAAAAATATTAAAAATGATTTAAAAAAAATTAATCCGGATGTGGTTTTTAATTGTTTGCACGGTAAATTTGGCGAAGATGGGAAGATTCAAAAAATATTAGAGACATTGAGAATTCCATATACTCATTCGGGTATTAAATCGTCCGAGAATGCAATGGATAAGATCAAATCTAAAAAAATTTTTAATAAAAATAAGATAAAAACAGCTAATTTTAAAATAATTAAAAAACTAAGTGACATTAAAAATAAAATATCTTTATCAAAATTTATACTTAAGCCAATTAACGAAGGATCTAGCTTTGGTGTAAATATTTTTGAGAATTGTTCAAAAGCTAATTTGAATAAAATAAAAAAATTAATTAAAAAATATAAAATTTTATTACAAGAACCTTATATAGAAGGAAAAGAAATACAGACTGCAGTGTTGGGTGGAAAAGCTATAGGATCTGTGGAAATTATTCCTAAAAGACAGTTTTATGATTATAAAGCAAAATATTTATCTTCTGCTAAAACTATACATTTAATACCTCCTAAAATTTCAAAAAAATTACATAATAAAATTAAGAAAATCGCATTAAAGGCTCATAAAGCTTTGAAATGCAAAGGTGTTACAAGATCAGATTTTAGAGTTACAGATACTGGGTTAATTTATATTTTAGAAACAAATACTCAGCCCGGTATGACTAAATTATCTTTAGTTCCAGAAATAGCAATGAAATATGGTTTAAATTTTAACGAATTAGTGGATTGGATACTTAAAGATGCTGGAATTAAAAGGTAAAAAAAAATTTTTCTTTTTACTTGTTTTATTTTTATTATTTACAACATATGACTGGAAAAGTGAAATTTTTACTTTTTTAAATATAAAGAAAATAATTTTTATAAATGATAATAATTTAGAAGAAAATGTTAAATACGAGGTAATAAATTATTTAAATAAAAAAAACCTTTTCAATATTGAAAATGATAAATTGACTTTATACTTTGATAAAAGTCAATGGATCAAAAGTTTCAAAATAAATAAAAAATATCCTAATGAATTAAAAATTACTATTTTTGAATATAAACCAATAGCTATTTTAAAAAAAAAAAACAAACTATATTTTATCAATGACAGCTTTGAGGTAACAAATAAATTAGTAAATCAAAGAAATAATCAAAATTTAATTTATATAGAAGGTAATTATAAAAAAGACTTATTTAAAGATATTTATTTTAAATTAGTCAATTTCGAATTCTATAATGAAATAAAAAATATTAAATTATTAAATTTAGATAGATGGGAATTGCAACTCAAAAATAACATTTATGTGAAGCTAGGGAATTATGAGATTTTAAATCAATTAAATACATTGGAAAAAATTATTAATAAATATAAAAATTTAAAATATGTGGACTTAAGAAATAAAGGAAGAGTTATTATTAATGACAAATAAAAAAATAACTATTTTAGATCTAGGATCTTACAAAATTAAAATTCTGGTTATTTCTTTAGATAAAAACAACTATATTGAAGTCCATGCAAAATATTCAATTTTTTCTTCAGGTATCAAGAGAGGTAATGTTGTGGATATTGAAAAATTATCTTCAAAAATAAAGCATTGTATAGCATCAATAGAAAAAGAGCTTAATATAAATATTAAAGATATTTATGTAGGTATTAATTCAATTAATTTTAATTTTTTAACCTTTGGTTTATCAAGAGATATTGGATCATATGAAATCGAAGAAAAAAAAGATTTACAAAATTTAATTAATTTAGCTTCTGGAATTTTTTTTCATAATTTGTCTGAAAATAAAATTATTCATTTTCTAAATTCAGGTTTTTACTTAGATAAAAAAAATTATGTAGAAAACCCACTGGGACTAAGGTCAAAAAGTTTAGATGTAAATTTCAGTTTTTTGAGTCTAGAAAAAAATATTATCTCGAATTTTAATAAAGTATTTCAAAAAAGTGGTTTAAACGTTGTAAAATATTTTTATGCACCTTTTGCAAGCAGTATTTTATCATCAGATCAAGACATTTTAGAAAAAGGTTTTGTGAATATTGATTTTGGTTATGATAAAACGTCAATAACATTTTTTGAAAATTCAAAATTAATTTATACAAAAATAATACCTATTGGTTCTTTTCATATAAATAATGATTTAATAAAATCAATTGATATAGATAAAAATCTAGCAGAGAAAATAAAACATAATTTCGATAATATTATTAATGGTAAAGTTGATAATTTTATAAAATCAGAAATATTAAAAAAAAAAATATCCTTAGATATTGTAATTAAAATTATCATGGCACGTGTAGATGAACTGATCGATTATATTTGTAAAAATATTAAATTTTCTAATACTATAAATAAGTCTGCTAGAAAGATTATAATAACCGGGGGTGGGGTAGATTTAAAAGTATTTAGGGAAATATTATCAAAAAAACTAAATACCTCAGTTGACTATGCTAAGCAGACCTTTCCTATTAAAGATACTGAATTTAATGTTTTTTCAGATTATATGGTTTGTTTGGGTATCGCTAAATTAATATTTTTTCCGCTTAAAGATGAAATTAAAAGTTTTGTAGAAGAGGAAAAAGGTTTTTTTCAAAAGTTTTATTCTCTTTTTTTGAAATAAGTGAAATATTAATTGAGTAGATTAATTATTTCTTTTTTGAGATTAAAGATTCGTGTTTATTCATCAACAAACAATTGCAAAAGAGCTTATTTTTAATGGTATCGGCTTACATTCTGGAAAGAGTGTAAAAATTAAATTATTACCAGGTGATGAAGATGATGGAATAAATTTTCTAATAAATAATAAAAAAATTAAAGCTTTATGGAAAAAAGCAGAAGTAAGTCAACTTTGTACAAAGCTTAAAGAAAACAATCAATATCTTTCCACTATAGAACATCTGATGTCGGCACTAAGCGGATTGGGTATATCTAACTTAAATATTGAAACATCATCAGAAGAAATGCCAATCCTTGATGGTAGTGCAAAAGATTATGTTGATCAAATAATTAATCAAGGAATTATAAAACAATCAAAACCACAAAAAATTTTAAAAATTAAAAAAAAAATTTCATACAAATTGGATGATAAATTTATAGAGATTGAGCCAACAGATAAAAATGAACTTATAATTAATTATACAATTGATTACAAAGATGATTTTATAAAAAAACAAAAAATAATTTATAAACATTCCTTAAATAACTATAAGGATATTTACAAAGCTAGAACGTTTTGTTTACATAAAGATTTAGAGAAAATTTTTTCTTTGGGTTTGGCCAAAGGCGGTTCATTAGATAATGCTATTGTTGTATCTGGAAAAAAAATTTTAAATCAAGGTGGATTGAGATATCAAAATGAATTTGTAAAACATAAAGTCTTGGACTGCATAGGAGATATTTATTTAGCAGGACATCAAATTTGTGGAAAAATCACTACTTATGGTGGTGGTCATGAATTAAATCTAATGATATTAAAAAAATTATTTGTCGATCAAAATAATTATGAAATTTTAAATACATTATAATTAAAAATAATAATGAAAAACATTATATTAAATAAAAATTTTATTTTCGTATTACTTATTTCTTTTCTAATATTTTCTTGCAGTAATAATAAAGGCAAGATTATTAAACCAGAAACTGTTCCGCCTTTAGATATTTTATATAAAGCTGCATTTAAAGCATATCAGCAGGGTAAGTTTAGCGATTCAATAAAACTTTTTCAAAAAGTTGAGGTTAGATACTCTTTTTCAGAGTGGGCAGAAAAATCAACGATGATGATCATGTATATATATTATGATATAGGTGAATACGCATCAGCATTGACGTATGCAAAAAAATTTAAAGATTTATATCCATCAAGTAAAGATTTAGATTATGTCGATTATATTATTGCGTTAACATTTTATGAGCAAATCTCATTTGTATCACGCGATCAAACTTATTCAAAAGTTGCTTTAAAAGAGTTTAAAAAAATTTTAAAAAAATATCCTAATTCAAAATATGCTGAAGACAGTAAATTCAAAATTGATTTAATTTACGAGCAGCTTGCAGGTAAAGAAATGTATATTGCAAGATATTATATGAATAAATCAAAGTGGATTGCCGCAATTAAAAGATTAGAAAATGTTATAAAAAACTATAATACAACAATTTATGCTGAAGAAGCATTGCACAGACTAGTAGAGGTTTATTATAAACTCGGAAATATTAAACAGTCTAAGAAATATGCTGCAATTTTAGGTTACAATTTTAATGATGGCAAATGGTATAAAAGAACATATAAAATCGTTAAAGATAAAGATTATTCTATTGAACAGAAAAAAAATAAAAGAAGACTTAGAGATAAAATTAAAAATTTATTTAAGTTTTCAAAATGATTAAAAATTTAAAGGAATATAAAAGTAAGAAAAAAATTCTTTTAAACTATAATAAATTATATTACGATAAAAGCTCTCCAAAAATTGATGATGCATCATATGATAAATTAAAACAGGAATTATTAAATTATGAAAAAAGTAATAAAATACCAACCGAGGAAAAAAAAATATCACAAATTGTAGGGTTTGAGCCATCAGAAAAATTTTCTAAAGTTAAGCATTCAGAAAGTATGCTTTCATTAGATAATGCTTTCGATGAAAAAGATATCTTGGATTTTTATAAAAAAATAAATAATTATCTAAATTTAAAATCTGAAAATAGAGTGGAATTATTTGCAGAACCTAAAATTGATGGAATATCAGCAAGCCTAAAGTATATTGATGGAATTTTTGTACAAGGACTATCTCGTGGAGATGGAGAATACGGCGAAGATATAACCGAAAATTTATTAACTATCAAAGATATTCCAAAAAAAATAAAAAATCCTTTTTTGGGAGAACTAATAGTTAGAGGCGAAGTATATATACCAAAATCAGAGTTTGAAAACATTTCTGATAAATTTGCCAATCCTAGAAATGCCGCATCTGGCTCTCTAAGACAAAAAGATTCTAACAATACTTCCAAAATACCTTTGAGGTTTTTTGCATACGGAACAATTTTTAGAAATCATGATATAAAAGAAAAACAGTCTACTTTTTTAAAATTTTTATATGAACAAGGATTTAAAATAAATCCTCTTGGAAAATTAATAAAAAATGAAAAAGATTTAGCTTTAAATTATAAAAAAATTGAAAATTTAAGATCTGAGCTAGATTATGATATCGATGGCATAGTTTATAAAGTTAATGATTTTAAATTACAACATAGGCTTGGAAATTTAACAAATTCTCCGAGATGGGCTATTGCTCATAAATTTTCTGCTGAAAAGGGGATTTCCAAAATTAAAAATATTGAAATTCAAGTAGGTAGGACAGGAGCATTAACTCCAGTAGCAAAAATTTATCCAGTAAACATTGGTGGCGTAATAGTTTCTAACGCTACATTACATAATGAAGATGAGATACAACGAAAGGATATTAGAGTTGGAGATACTGTAGTTATTCAAAGAGCTGGGGATGTAATTCCACAAGTAGTTGAAGTCGATAAATCTAAAAGACAAAAATCATCTAAAAAATTTCAATTTCCAAAAAAATGCCCATGTGGATTTAATACTGTAAAAGAGTTTAATAAAATAACAAAAAAATATGACGCCGTAAGAAGATGTCCCGATAAAGGTTACGAATGTAATCTAATTACTAAAGAAAAAATTAAACATTATGTTTCCAAAGATGCCATGAATATCGAAGGATTAGGAAAAAAAGTGATTGAAAATTTTTGGAAATTAAATTTTGTAAAATTACCACAAGATATTTATAACTTGAATTTTGAAAAAATTGCTAAACTTGATGGGTGGGGAGAATTATCTTCTCAGAATTTAAAAGCATCAATTGAAAAAACTAAAAAAATAAATTTAGAAAAATTTATTTTTGCACTAGGTATTAGGCATATAGGTCAAGAAAATGCAAAAATTTTAGCTAAATTTTTTAAATCAATAAAAAATTTTAAACTTTTAGCCATTAATAAGAATAATTTATATAACGATCTTCTAGAATTGGATGGAATTGGGGATACTCAAATAAATTCGTTAAAAAACTTTTTTAATAACAATACTAATAAAACGGTATTCAATGAACTTATTTCTAATTTAAATATTTTAGATTATTCTCTCGAAGGCAAAGGCAAGTTTATGAATCAGACGTTTATGTTTACAGGCGGAATGTCAAAAATGAGCAGATCAGAAGCTAAGCAAATTGTCGAGAATGAAGGTGGAAAGGTTCTAGGTTCTCCATCAAAAAAACTTAATTATTTAATTTCTGGAGGTTCAAAACCAACGATCAAAAAAGTTAATCAAGCAAAAGAATTAGGGGTTAAAATCTTAAGTGAAGAAGAATGGTATAAATTAATTAATTTTTGAACAATATTCTTTTAAAAATTTTTTTTCTTTAATATTTAAAAATTTATGAATTTTTTCAAAAACTTCTATATGATAGTTGTTAATCCAATTAATTTCTTTTTTGCTTAACATTGATAATAAAATCATTGATTTTTCAAAGGGAACTAATGTTAAATTTTTAAATTGATTATTACTTTCTACATAAATCAAATTTTCTAATCTTATTCCAAATTTGTTATTTTTATAGAAACCAGGTTCATTAGAAATAACCTGATTAGAATAAAATTTATTATTATAAAATTTTGAGATAGATGGTGGCGACTCGTGTACATTCGACAGAAAACCTACACCATGTCCTGTTCCATGATTATAGTTATAGCCAAATTTCAATAAATTAAATCTTGCTATTTTATCTAGTGTTTTGCCTGTAACATTTTTTAAATTACTTGTTGATACTGAAATATGGCTTTTCAAAACCAATGTGTACATTTTTTTTCTAAAGTAGTTTTGTTTACCAAGAGAGATTGTTCTTGTCATATCTGTAGTTCCAAAAAAATATTGTGAGCCAACATCAAAAAGAAAAAGATCTCCAGATTTAAGATAAGTTTTTTTAAATTCATTTGCATTATAATGAATGATAGATGCGTTTTTACCAGTCGCAGAAATTGTATGAAAACTAGGACCAAGATAAAATTTATTACTTTTTTTTAAAATTTCTATTTTTTTTTGACAAGTAATTTCAGATATATTTTTTAAATTATTATTTTTTAACCAATATAAAAATTTACAGTACGCTATTCCATCAAACATATGAGCTACTTTTAAATTTGTTATTTCTGTAGGATTTTTAATTGATTTGAAAAAATCTATAGGATCGTTAATGGGCTTAATTTTTATTTTTTTATTTAAAAATAATTTATAATAATAAAATGAAGTGTACTTTGTATCCAAATAAATTTTATTTATATTTGATAAGTCTTTAATAAACTTAGTCTCATTTTTAAAAATTACATTTTTTATTTTTAGATTAATTTTTTGATTAGAATAAATATATATTTTTTTATTATGTAAAACTGCAAAACAATTAAAAATTTTGCTAAATTTTTTACTTTTTGATCTAACGTTTATAAGCCACGCAATATTTTCAGGTGAAGAGATTAAAAAAATTTCATTTTTCTTTAATCTAAGATTGGTATTCAATTTTTTTTGTTTTTCTTCAGTTTTAATGCCGCAAAAATTTTTTTCTAATATAAACAGCTCCTCTTTTTTTTTTGGGATTTTAATTGAATTAAAAAAAACAAAATTTTTAATTTTCATTTTATAAAAAAAATTTGTTGAAAAAGTTTTAGGGTCAATCAATAATTTTTTTTTGTTTTTTGAAATTTTTTGTAAATCTTTTTTTAAAACTGATAAATCTTTGATGTTAAATATTTTTGATTGCTTTTTGGCTTGTTGAGTATATCGCCCATCTACATACAAGGACTGTTTTTTTTTAAAAATTAATGCATATCCGAGAGATCCTGTAAATTTGGTAATTTTTTTTAAATAATTTTCTTGAGGTTCTATAAATTCGTTAAGAAACTGATTATTTTTTGAAATTAAACAAGCATCAATTTTATAAATTTTAAGGTAGTTTTTTATGTTTTTTATATTATTCATTTGAAGCTTTACTAACAAATTTATCTATAACTTTTTTTTCACCTTGCTCTTTAAAATTTATTAAAAGTTTATTTCCATCAATGTGAATAATTTTTCCCAATCCAAATCCTTCATGACTTACTGTTTCACCAACTGTAAACTTAGTAAAATTTTCAGTAAAAGATATTGTTTTAATATTTTGTTCATTATGACTTTCGTAATTTTTTTTTAATCGTTGCCATCCAGGGCTATTTTTCTTGCTTTCAGTGTTTAAATCTTGATCAAAAACAAAATCTTCATCATGATCATTGTCAATTGAAATTTCAATAAATTCACTATCTATTTCATCTATAAATCGTGATTGCAATGAACTATGAAAATCATAGTTATCACTTTGCCGAGTGTAGAACTTTCTTTGATTTGCAAAAGATATAAACAATTCCTTTTTTGCTCTAGTTATTGCGACGTATGCCAATCTTCTTTCTTCTTCTATCCCTTCCACACCTTTCTCATCTATAGATTTTTGATGTGGGAACAATCCTTCTTCCCATCCCGGGAGAAAAACTGATTCAAATTCTAGACCTTTAGCTGAATGAATTGTCATTATATTTATTTTTTGTCCATCCCATTCTTCATCAATTGAAGTTTGTAATGAAATATTTTCTAAAAATTCATTTAAAGATGCATACCCTTTCATAGATGCTTTTAACTCTTTTAAATTTTCAAGTTTAGCATCTGCTTCAGGAGTTTTTTCATTCTTTAGCATAGCTGTATATCCAGATTCATCTAAAACATTTTCTAATAGCGAAATATGATCTATTTCTTTTGATTTTTTTATCCATGAAATCATGTTTACAATAAATCCTTTAAGGCTTTGTGTTGTTTTTGGTTTTAAAATATTTTCTTTTAAAATTTCTTGAGACGCATCGAATAATGACAATTCTTTTTCTCTACCATAATCATGAATCTTTTTGACAGAGCTATCACCTATAGATCTTTTTGGATTATTAATTATCCTCTCAAATGAAATATCATCACTAGATGAATTAATTAATTTTAAATATGACAGCGCGTCTTTTATTTCAGACCTTTCATAAAATTTAAGGCCACCAATTATTCGATATGGCAATCCTATTTTTATAAATCTTTCTTCGAATTCTCTAGTTTGAAATGCTGCTCTAACTAGTATTGAAATTTCATTCAAATTATATTTTTTTGATAAGTCATGTTCAATAATATCTGAAACACCAACTGCTTCGCTTATTCCATCAAAATATGATTTTATTTTTACCTTTTCTCCACTACCTAATTCAGACCATATATTTTTTTCTAATCGACCCTCATTATTTGATATTAATGAAGTTGCACTATTCAAAATATTTTCCGTTGATCTATAATTTTGTTCTAATTTTATGGTTGTAATGTTCTTATAATTATTTTTAAATTCTAATATATTTTTTACCTCTGCTCCTCTCCAGCTGTAAATTGATTGATCATCATCACCAACTACACATATGTTATTGTTTTCTGATGTGAGTAGTTTTAACCATAAATTTTGAACATAGTTTGTGTCTTGAAACTCATCTACTAAAATATATTTAAAATTTTTTTGATAAAGTGTTCTTATATCTTCAAATTTTTTTAAAATTGTGACTACAAGAAGTATCAAGTCTCCAAAATCGACACAGTTCATTACTTGCAATCTTTTTTGGTAAATTTTATAAACTTTTAATGAATTAATTAGATTAAAATCTTGATTTTTTAATTTCACTTCGTTTGGTAATAAAGCTTTATTTTTCCATTGGTCTATTTGAAATGCTATTTGTTTAGGTGGATTTTTTTTAATATCTATATTTTCAGATTCTAAAATATTTTTTATTAATTTAATCTGATCAAGGGTATCAATAATAGTAAAATTAGATTTTAGATCTGCGGCTTCTGCATTTTTTCTCAACATTTTATTACAAATAGAGTGGAAAGTTCCAAGCCATGGAAAGGCAACAGATTTAGAGTTGACTAATTTTACAACCCTATCTCTCATTTCATTTGCTGCCTTGTTTGTAAAAGTGACACATAGAATCTGTTGTCCGAAACATTTATTATTTTGAATTAGATGCGCAATTCTAGTTGTTAAAACTTTAGTTTTACCTGACCCTGCTCCTGCTAAAACTTGTAAAGGACCTTCAGTTGTGGTTACAGCCAATTTTTGTTGATTATTAAGTGAATTTAAATAACTAAACATTATAATTAATAATTAACACATCAAATTTAAATGGGAAAAAAAAATAAAAAAAAGCTGTTAATATCAATTTTAATAACCATATTTAGTTTTTTATTATATATCAGCTCACCTTTTTTATTAAATTTCAATGATGAAAGAAAAATAGGTTTAGAAAATTTATTATCTGAATTAATTTTTTATGAAGTAAATATCAAAGGTGATGTGAAATATAAACTATTACCATTTCCATCATTAGAAATTTCAGATGTATATTTAAAAAATAAAAATGAAAATAGTATCCTAAATAAAATAAAAGTAGAAATATCAGTATACAATTTAATACAAAATAAATTTTCATACAATGATATAACGTTAGATGGTGGAGAATTTATTATAGATATATCTAACTCTAGTAAGATTAATGATATAAAGGAATTTGATAGAAAAAAAATAGTTCTAAAGAATATTGATCTAAAATTTTTTGATCTTAATAGGTCTTTTAATTTAAATTCTATAAATGGAAAAATATTTTATGCTGATGGTAAAATCAAAGAAATTAATGGTAAAGGATTTTTAGGTGAAATAGACTTTAATATTGGCTTTGAAAAAAACGAATTAAATATTAAATCAAACAAATCTAATTTTAAAATTTCAATAAGCGACCTTTTTAGCAATAAAAAAATTGTTAAATTAAATTTTAACAAACAAAATTTTTTACCAGGAATTAACAAAGTATATTCAAAATTGATTTTTGAAAATATCGATGATGGATTTAAAATTGTAACAGAACAATTTAAAACTAATAATTTAGATGGCAAAATATATATTAAAAAGGATCAAAAAATAAGCAATTCCCTTTTAATAGAAGGACAATTAAAAAATGTAGAATTTAAAAATATAAGTGACAAAGAATTAAACTTTTTTCTTAAAAATACCTTATTGGAAATAGCAAATTTATTTGATGCTCATTTGTTATTAAACTTTCAAGATATTGAAACAAAAAATAAAATATTTGATAATGCAAATTTTGAAATGTCATTTCAAAATGGAGATATTAGATTTGATAAAATAGATATTTTTTCAGACAAAAATAAAATTAGTTTAAAAGGAAGAAATATTAAATATGATAAGGATAACCTTTTTTTCTTTGATTTTGAATTTAATACTAAAGACTTTGAAAATATATGCAAAAGAATATGTCAAGATGAATTAACAATGAATAAAATTAAAGACAAAGAATTTAAATTAAAATCTAAAGGAATTTTAAATTTAAATAAAGCAAAAATATCTATAAAAGAAAATTTCACCAATAAACAGTTTAATGATAATGAATTGAAGAAATTAAATTCTAATTTTAACTCACTTATACTTTTAGGAAAATTAGAAAATTTATTTGATCTATCTAGATATTTTACTTTGCTTTAGATTATTTTGGTTTTATCATTTTTTTAGGATCAACTATTTTATTATATTCCTTTTCAGTTATTAAACCAGTTTTTAGAGTTTCTTCCTTTAAAGTAGTGCCATTTTTATGTGCAGTCTTTGCAATTTTACTGGCATTATCATAGCCAATTTTTGGAGATAATGCAGTTACTAGCATTAAAGAATTATTTAAAAGTTCTGAAATTTTTTTCTTATTAGGCCTAATACCTTTTACGCAGAAATCCACAAAACAATTGACCGAGTCTGATATAATATCGATTGATTGTAAAATGTTATGGGCAATTAAAGGTTTAAATACATTAAGTTCAAAATGACCATGGGATCCAGCCATGGTTATTCCATTATGATTTCCAATTACTTTCACACAAACCATCGTTACAGCTTCACATTGTGTAGGATTTACTTTACCTGGCATTATAGAGGAACCAGGTTCATTCTCTGGTAAAATTAATTCCATATAGCCTGCTCTAGGGCCTGATCCTAAAAACCTAATATCATTAGCTATTTTCATTAATGCAACAGCAGTTGTATTTAAAGTTCCTGAAAAATTTACTATTGAGTCATGCGCTGCTAGCGCCTCAAATTTATTTTTTGCAGTATGAAACGGTATTTTTGTTATTTTTTTTATCTCATTTGCTATTTGTCTATCCCAACCTTTTCTAGTATTAATTCCAGTTCCAACCGCCGTTCCACCTTGTGCTAATGGATAAATTTCATTCAAAGCTCTGTTAATCCTTGCTAAACATTTTGAAATTTGCATGTGATAACCTGAAAATTCTTGACCCAATGTTAAAGGTGTAGCGTCTTGAAGGTGCGTTCTACCGATTTTAATGATATTTTTAAATTGTATCATTTTTTTTGCGAGTGATTTCTCAAGTTTAGACATAGCAGGAATTAATTTCTTGTGGGCTTCAGTTGCAATAGCAATATGCATTGCAGTTGGAAAAGTGTCATTTGTCGATTGTGATTTATTTACATGATCATTTGGATGTACTGGTTTTTTTGATCCAATTTTACCACCCAGAATTTCTATCGCTCTATTGGCTATAACCTCATTTACATTCATATTTGTTTGTGTTCCCGAACCAGTTTGCCAAACTTTCAAGGGGAAATGGTCATCAAGTTTTCCCGATATAACCTCATCAGCAGCTTTTTGGATAGCCTTAGACAATTTTGGATCTAAATCCTTAAACTTAGTATTTATAATTGCGGCAGCTTTTTTAACTACACCAATTGCATGAATTAATTGTAGCGGAACATTAATTTTCCCTATTTTGAAGTTTTTTAATGATCTTTGTGTTTGAGCACCCCAATATTTGTCTGAAGGAACTCTAATTTTGCCAAAACTGTCTGATTCTACTCTTGATGACATTATAATTAAAACTATATCTTATATATATACATTAAAAATATATTTACAATGAACGTATTAATTATAGGTGGAACATTTGGAATTGGATATGAGTTATCTAAAAAATATTTAGGCAAAGTACAGAATTTAATTATTTTAGGAAGAAGCGAAGAACGTTTTAACCAAATCAATGAAGAATTAAAAAGTCCTGAAACAAAGGTTTATACAAAAAAATTAGACGTAACGAGTATAAGTGAAACAAGCAGAGTTTTGAGGCAGGTAATTAATGATACTAAAAAAATAGATCTAGTAATTTATTCTAGTGGATTTTATAAGCCAAATAATACTTTTGATGTTGATTTAGACTTATATAGAAAAACTATTGAAGTAAATTTTTTGGGTTTAATTAATGTTATGTCAATAATTTTACCACTTTTTAAAAAACAACAAAGTGGCCACGTAGCCATGATAAGCTCTCTCGCAGGTTTTTTTGGTCTTCCTAACTCATCTGGATATGGGCCCAGCAAAGCTGCTATGATGAATTACTCTGAGTCAATTTATAATGATTGTAAAAAAAATAATATTGATGTTAGTATTATTAATCCTGGTTTTGTAAAGACTAGACTTACAGACCAAAATAAATTTGAGATGCCTTTTTTAATGTCTGCTGAAAAAGCTGCTGATATTATCTACAAAGGTTTGAAGAAAAAAAAATATGACATTACTTTTCCTTTTATGATGAGTCTAATTTTTAAAACTTTGAAAATTTTACCAAAACCTATTTTTTTATTTTTAATAAAATATATGGTTAAAACCAATAATTAAAAAATTACAAAATAAATCAAAACCATTACAACTAAATTTGCACCAAGCAAAAGTTGTATACCTTTATTAAAAAAAGATCCTGTCTTTTGTTCGATTTGAATAGGATCGATTTGAGCAAGTTTTATTAAATTTTTTTTCATATTGGTAATATTCAATATTATTGTGTCTAACTTTTAGATTAAATTTGTCTTTTTTTTGATAATTAACTATCTAGTAATTCTAAAGCTTGTTTTAGAAGCTCTTCTGATTCTTTGTGTTCACCAGCTTTATGAGCCTCTTCACCTTGATTTCTTAATTGTTTAATTTCAGCTAGCTGTTCTTTTGATAGTTGTTTTGACTCAGCTAACAGGCTATCAACTTGTTTTATTAACATTGGACAAGATCCAGCAATACTTTTTGTTGGTATTAAAAGAAAAAGAATAATTATTAAATATTTTAAGTACATATAGATTTATTAATTATTAATTTTGTCTAAAATAAGGTTTTTATATTAAATTACTGATAACGCCTTATCTAAATCTTCTTTTAAATCTTTAGTACTTTCCAATCCAATTGATATTCTTACAAGGCTACTTGTTATTCCAAGATTAAGCCTTTCTTCTTCAGTTAAAACTCTATGCGTTGTAGTTTCTGGATGTGTTACAAGAGATTTTGTATCACCAATATTATTTGTAATATCAAATATTTTTAAGCTATTTATAAACTTAAAAGTCTTTTCTTTATTTCCATCAATTATGAAACTCATTATTGTTCCACCTTTTGACATTAAGTTTTTTGCTAAATCTTTTTGTTCGAAGCTCTCTAGAAACGGATAATTGACTTTTTTTATTTTAGAATTTTTTTCTAAAAATTTGGCTATTTCCAAAGCTTTGTCAGATTGAGCATTAACTCTTAATTCAATTGTTTCTAAACTTTTTAATAAAACCCATGCATTAAAAGGACTGATACAAGGACCTGTATGTCTCAAAAAAGGTTTCAAGATTTCTTCTTTAAATTTTTTTGTTGTTAAAATCGCCCCCCCAAGCACACGACCTTGACCATCAATGTGCTTTGTTCCAGAGTATACAACAATATCTGAACCATAATTTTTAGGAGTTTGTAAAACAGGTGATGCAAAAATATTGTCTACTATAGTTGTGATTTTATTGTTCTTGGCAATATTACATACTTTTTCAATATCTATAATTTCACAACATGGGTTAGAAGGGGTTTCTAGAAAGAAAATTTTAGTATTTTTTTTAACCTTTTCTTTCCATTGAGATAGGTCACGACCATCAATGAAATCAACTTCTATTCCAAATTTAGGAAGTATTTCTTTTAAAATATATCTACACGAACCAAATAAAGCAGAGGCTGATACGACATGATCTCCAGTTTTTAACTGACACATCATAGACCCGAACACTGCAGACATTCCGCTTGCCGTAGCAAAACAATCTTCTGTACCATCAAGTAAGGCTAAACGTTTTTCGAATATATCAATAGTGGGGTTTGCATATCTAGAGTATTGATATCCTGTTTCTTCACCTTTAAAGATTGCCTCTGCTTGTTCTGCGCTATTGTAAACAAACCCTGAGTTTAAATAAAGTGCTTCAGACGTTTCTTTAAACTGAGATCTTTGCAAGCCCCCTCTAATTAGGTTTGTTTCTTTTTTAGACAAATTATCCCCTCAATTCT
>JAYNJZ010000002.1:10149-39396 GCA_038110645.1 Candidatus Pelagibacteraceae bacterium | reverse complement strand
CAGCCGAAGGATTAATTATAGTTGGTGAAAATAAAGAAAATATAGCTTTAACTGAATTAAACACAGAAACTGATTTTGTGGCCAAAAATAATGAGTTTATTAATTTTTGCACTAATATTTCAAAGATAAGCGTTAATGCAAATTCTGCTGATGAATTAAATAATTTAAAAATTGATAATTCAACTGTTAAAGACTCTATTGTAAATCTTGTTTCTAAAATTGGAGAAAATATAAAATTAAGAAGATTTAAAAATATTAAAAAAAATGATTTAAAAACAGGATTTTATATTCATAATAAAGCAAGTGATACAGCAGGAAAAATAATTTCTGCAATTAGATATAAATCAAAAGAAGAAAAATCACAAAACTTAGCAGATAATGTTTGTATGCATATTGCAGCTATGTCACCAATGGCTCTAGATGAAAAAGGTCTTGATAAAAATTTTATAGAAAAGGAAAAAAAAATTATTGAAGAACAGTTAGATAAAAAGGAAAAAAAACCAGAAATATTAGAAAAAATAATAAGTGGCAAATTAAATAAAGCAATTTCTGAAAATACTCTTTTAAATCAAAGTTGGGTTATTGATCAAGATTTAACAGTTAAAAAAGCTATTGAAAAATTTAATAAAGAAAATGATGAAAATTTTGAAATAATAGATTTTCATAAATTTAAAGTTGGCGAAGGAATAGAGATTAAAAAAATGGATTTTAGTGAAGAAGTTAAATCTTTAACGAAATAATAATAATGAGCACTGTTAGCAGATTGAATTCTTTTGAAAAAAAAATGAACGACTCTCTTAATTCTTTAACAAAAGACTTATCTACAATAAGAACTGGCCGAGCGCATTCATCAATGTTAGATTTAATAAAAGTTGATGTCTATGGACAAAAGTTGCCTATTAATCAAATTGGTACAGTTAGTGTATCCGATCCACAAACATTATCCATCCAAATTTGGGATGCAAACAGTGTTAAGTTTTGTGAAAAAGCTTTAAGAGAAAGTGATTTAAATTTAAACCCAATAGTTGATGGGCAAATTCTTAGAATCCCCGTTCCTAAACTGAGCGAAGAAAGAAGAAAAGAGCTAGGAAAAATTGTAAATCAACAATCTGAAAAAATAAAAATTTCAATAAGAAATATAAGAAGAGAAGGAATGGATTTTTTGAAATCAGAAGAAAAATCAAAAAATTTAAGTGAAGATGAAAGCAAAAAGCTTTCAGGTGAACTTCAAAAATTAACAGACAGCTGCATAAGCAAAGTAGAGTCAAAAATAAAAGAAAAAGAGCAAGAAATCCTAAAAGTATGATAGCACCAAACCATATTGCCATTATTATGGATGGTAATGGACGATGGGGTTTAAAAAAATTTAAAAATAGACTTTTAGGCCACAAAAAAGGTATAGAAAATATTAAACCAATAGTAAATTTATGTATAAAAAAAAATATTAAAGCACTTACATTGTATGCTTTGTCTTATGACAATTTTAAAAATAGAAATAATAAAGAGATTAAAAATATTTTCAATTTATTTCAAAATTACATAGAGAATAATAAGATTTTTTTTCAAGAAAAAAAAATTAAATTAAATTTTTTTGGTGAGATATCTTTATTACCAAATAATATAAAAAACTTAGTAATTAATTTAAACAAAAATACAAAAAAATTTAAAAAATTTACAATAAATATTGCCATTAATTATAGTTCTAAAATTGAAATATTGAATGCGTTCAGAAAACTTAAAAAAAAAAATAAACCAATAAATGAAATTAATTTCAAAAAATGTTTGTATTTAGGTAATTTAAAGGATCCAGAGATACTCATAAGAACCGGCAATTATTCTAGATTAAGTGATTTTCTATTATGGCAATGTTCTTATACAGAATTTTTCTTTTTAAAAAAATTATGGCCAGATTTTACACCAAAAGATTTAGAGAGAGTTATCAAAAAATTTAAAAATATTAAAAGAAATTTTGGAAAATGAGCAATAATTTTAAAATAAGATTATTAATATCAATTTTATTTTCTCCAATTATTATTTCTTTAATTTATCTTGGTGATTGGTACTTTAATTTTTTATTATTAATTGTTTTGATACTTGGCTTGTTTGAAATTTATAAAATAAAAGAATTAAAAATAAAATTTACAATTATCATTTTTTTTATTTTTTTTATTTTTTGTTCTTATAAAATAAATAACTCAAATGATGGTGAAAAAATTTTTTTATTATTATTAATTATTACATGGCTATCTGATTCTGGTGGATATTTATTTGGAAAAATAATTGGTGGAAAAAAAATAAATTTTATTAGCCCAAATAAAACTTATATTGGTTTTTTTGGTAGTATAGCTTTTTCTCAGTTAGCAATAATTTATCAAAATTATATAGATATTTTTTTTTATAAAAATTTATTTATTAATTCTTTTACATTAATTTTATTTTCACTTACTGTTATTTTGGGAGATCTGTTTTTTTCTTTTTTAAAAAGAAAAAGTAAAATAAAAGATTACTCAAAATTAATACCAGGTCACGGCGGTTTATTTGATAGAATAGATGGATTAATTTTTATTGTAATTGCTTATTATATTTTTGAAAATATTTTATGAAGACATTGGCTATAATTGGATCTACAGGCTCGATTGGAAACTCTACGATAAAAGTTTTTTTAAAAAATAAAAAAAAATTTAATCTTGTTTTACTTGCTGCGAATTCAAATTATAAAAGTCTAATAAAACAAACAAAAATTTGTAATCCAAAAAATATTTTACTATTTGATAAATTATTACTTAAAAAAATTAAAAATAAAAAACTATTAAGTGAAGAAGTTTTTTTTAAGAGAAATAAAAAAAAAATTGATTATGTGATTTCGGGAGTATCAGGTTACGCCTCAATCGATATTAATTTTAAACTTTTAAATATTTCAAAAAATCTTTTAATTGCAAATAAGGAAACAATTGTCTGTGGAGGAAAAACTTTTCTTAAATTAGCAAAGAAAAAAAAATGCAATATAGTTCCAATTGACTCCGAACATCATTGTATAGATTTCTTTTTAAAATCCTTTGTTTTAAAAAAGAAAATAAAAAAATATTTTATTACAGCTTCTGGTGGACCATTTTTAGAAAAAAAAATTAAATATAATGAAAAAATTAAAAATGTCTTAAATCATCCAACTTGGAAAATGGGTAAAAAAATTACAGTTGACTCTTCCACTTTTGCAAATAAAATTTTGGAATTATTTGAAGCTCAAATTTTGTTTGATATCCCTAAAAATGATTTACAAATCCTTATTGAAAAAAAATCTAATATTCATTCTATTATAAAATTAAACAATAATATTTATATTCCTTTAATTCATAAAGCCAACATGGAATTAACTATTTCGAATTGTTTAAATGTAAAAAATAATTTCGATTTACGAATCGAAAATTTAAATTTCATTTTAACAAAACCTGATTTAGTAAAATTTCCTTTAGTCACTTTGGGTTATAAAATTTTAAATGATTATGGTTCTAAAGGTATGATATTATTTACTGTTTTGAACGAAAGATTGGTTAAAATGTTTTTAGAAGGTAAAATTAAATATGGAGAAATATCTTTTAATCTTGTAAAAGCTTTTAAAAAAAAAGAAATTATTAAGATATCGAAACAAAATACCATTAATTTAAATGACATTAAAAAAACAATTTTATATGCGAATAAAATAAAGTTATGAGAGTGATATTTGCAATTTTTTTTATTATTTTAACTTCTCATCATTTGAGTTACGCTGAAATTATAAAAAATTTAGTTATTGAAGGAAACAACAGAGTTTCCAACACATCTATTGAAAATATTATTTTTTTTAAAAAAAATAAAAACTATAGCGCAGAAGAGATAAATAATTTTCAAAAAAAATTATTTAAAACAAACTTTTTTAAAAACGTAAAAATTATATTTGAAAATAATAATTTAAAATTAATTGTTGAAGAAAATCCTATTATAAATTTCTTTTATATTGATGGTGTGGTTAATAAAACAAGAGAAGATTTTATATATGAAAAAATTAATCTAGGTCAAAACAAAATTTACTCTGAATCATTATTAAAACAAGATATCGAAATGATAAAAAATATTTATGAAGACTCAGGTTTTTTAAATGTAAGTATAGATCCATCCATAACAAAGCTTAAAGGAAATACTGTAAATGTTATTTATAATGTAAAAAGGGGAGAAAAAATTAAAGTCAAAAGAATTTACTTTATTGGTGATAAGTATTTTTCATCATCAAAGTTAGCAGATGAAATATCTTCCCAAGAACATGGTTGGTGGAAATTTCTTTCATCTTCTACAAGTCTTAATAATCAAAGAATTGATTTTGATAAAAGATTATTGACAAATTTTTATTTAAGTGAAGGTTTTTATGATGTTCAAATTACCTCTGTTTCTATAAATCCTATAAATAAAAACTTTTCTGATATTGTATTTTCTATTAATTCTGGACAAAAATATAACTTTTCAAAGTTTGAAATAATTGATGAACTTAAAATTCTAAACGAAGACAATGTAAAATATATAAATCTTATAGCTCAAAAAAATATAAAAGATAAGTATTCTATTAAAAAACTTAGAAAAGTTAGAGAAAAAATATTTGAATACTTAATTCAGAAAAAAATTGAATTTGTAGACTTTGATATTTTTCCAAGCAAAGAAACAGATAATAAGATAAATATTAAAATTTCCTTTAAAAAAACTCCAAGTAAATTTGTAAATAATATTACAGTTACTGGAAACACTATTACAGACGAAAATGTTATTAGAAGAAATTTACTTTTTGCAGAAGGTGATAGTTTTGCAGAATATAAACTGCAAAATTCAATAAAAAATCTTGAAAACTCAGGCATATTTAAAAAAGTTAGTACCGATGTAAAAAAAAATGAAAACAATGAGTCTACAGTAGACTTAATTGTAAAAGTTGAGGAACAGCCAACCGGCGCTATTAGTGCTGGCCTAGGTGTAGGTAGCGCTGGAAGTAATATTTCGACTGGAATCCAGGAAAAAAATTTATTTGGTAAAGGTATTTATGCAAACTCTAATTTGTCATTAGGTACAGAAAAAATATCTGGCTTTGCCAATATTACAATTCCTGACTACAAAAACTCAGGCAATAATCTTGGTATTGATTTTTTTGCTCTATCCACAGATTACTCAAATGCAGGATATGAAAGTACTAAAGTTGGTTCAGCATCTTCTATTAGTTATGATATTTATGAAGATGTTATGTTAACCAATGGAATTTCAATTGACAGAGATTCTATTGATGCAAATTCAAGTGCTTCACAAAGATATAAATCGAGAGAAGGCAGCTACTTGACTTATAAAGGTTTTTATAAAATTCAATCGGATAAAAGAGATAGAAAGTTTCAACCGACCAAAGGCTATATAGTTGGATTTGGACAGGGATTAGCTATACCAGGTAGCGATATACCTTTTATTGACAACAGTTTATTTGGAAGTGTTTATGCACCAATATCTGAAAAGCATACCTTAAATTTTAAAGCAGGGCTAAATTCAATAAATAGTTTAAATAATAAAGATGTTAAATTAAGTGATAGAAAATTTTTAGGTGGCAAAAACCTTAGGGGGTTCGAAGCTTTCGGTGTTGGGCCAAAAGATGGTACTGATCATGTAGGTGGGAATTATTCTGCTTATGCTAGTATTTCTTCTACTGTTCCTAACCTAATACCGGATAAATATAACGCAAAAAGTATAATTTTTCTAGATGCTGGTAATGTTTGGGGAGTGGACTATGACAGTTCATTAGATAGTAATAAAATTAGAAGTTCAGTAGGTCTATCTTTAGATTGGATTTCACCTCTTGGCCCTCTGAGTTTTACGCTATCCGAAACTGTTAGTAGCGCAGATGGAGATGTGGAGGAAAGTTTCAGTTTCCAAATTGGTAGTTCATTTTAATTTAAATGAAATTTGGTTTTAATAAAAAGGGCCCTTTTTCTATCAATAAGCTTTTAAAAAACTGCTTACATTTAAAAAAAAATCAAGTGTTTGGTAATTCAAAAATTAAAAATATTTCTACATTGGAGAATGGTAAAAAAGACGAGATCAGTTTTTTAGAAAATATTAACTATTTAGAATCTTTTAATAAATCTAATGTTTCCTTTTGTTTAGTAAAAGAAAAAAATATTGATAAACTTAAAAATAAAAATGTTAAATTAATTTTTTCAGAAAATCCGTTAATAGATTTTATATTAATTGCTAAACTTTTTTACCCAAATGCTAATTATGATAATCAAGAAATAAAAATTAATAAAAAATTTGTTAAGAAAAATAGTTTTGTTTGTAAATCTGCTAAAATAGGAAAAAAATTTAACATAGGATATAATTCTGTAATTAAAGGAAATGTAATAATTGGGAATAATGTTACAATTGGTTCAAATTGTACAATTTCAAATTCTATAATTGAAGATAATGTAATCATAAATGACGGTTCAGTTGTCGGCAAAATAGGCTTTGGTTTTAAATTTATTAATAATAAAATAAATTTTATTCCTCATATTGGTCATGTAAAAATATGTAAAAATGTATATATAGGATCAAATTGTTCTATTGATAGAGGATCTTTTTCTAATACGATAATTGGAAATGATACAATGATTGATAATAATGTGCATATAGCTCATAATGTTCAAATTGGTTCACATTGTATTATTACAGGACAAGTAGGTATCGCTGGAAGCTCTAAAATTGGAAATAAATGTATGATTGGCGGTCAGACAGGTATATCGGGTCATTTAAATATTGGCGATAATGTTCATATCGGAGGTCACTCTGGCGTACTTAAAAATATTGAAAATAATTCTAGAGTTATGGGTTACCCGGCCGTATCAATAAAAGAATTCTTAAAAAGGAGCAAATAATGATAGATAAAAATATGCCATCCATTAACAAAGATGAAATTAAAAAATTATTGCCACATAGAGACCCAATGTTACTTATTGATAATCTTTATAATATTATACCAATGCAGTCTGCTGTCGGTCACTTAAATATCACAACTGACAAATTTTATGTACAAGGGCATTTTCCTGGTCAACCAGTGATGCCAGGAGTAATGATAGTTGAATCATTTGGTCAAGCAGCCGCAGCCTTGGCTGCTTACAGTTTGGATCCTAAGGTTGTGGAAGATAAACTTGTTTATTTGATGTCGGTTCAAAATGCACGATTTAGAAAACCTGTTATGCCACCTTGTGATTTATATTTGAAATGCACAGTTGATAAAATAAAAGGAAGGATTTGGAGATACAAAGGTGAAGCTTATTGCAACAATGAAAAAATGGCAGATGCTGAATGGATGGCTACAATAGTTGACAGAAATGATTAGTACTAAAGCATCAATTCATAAAAATGCAAAAATTGGTAAAAATGTTAAAATTGGTGATTTTTGTTGCGTTGGTGAGCATGTTCAAATAGGTGATAATAGTATTTTAATTAATTCAGTAAATATTCAGGGAAATACAATTATTGGCGAAAATAATAAATTTTATCCTTATTGTAGTATAGGCACAGACCCACAAGATTTAAAATTTAAAGGAGAAAAAAGCTTTCTTAAGATTGGTAATAACAATTCATTCCGGGAGTATTGCAATATAAGCCTCGGTACAAAAGAAGGAGGACTCCACACAGTTATAGGAAATAACTCATTATATATGGTTAACACTCATGTAGGGCATGATTGCAAAATGGGAAATAATTTAGTCATAGCAAATAATGCTGCAATTGCAGGACACTGCGAATTTGATGATGATGTTATTTTAGGAGGAAACTCTGCAGTTTTACAATTTAGTAAAATAGGTAAGGGAGCTATGATTGGAGGTATGACCGGTGTTGACAGGGATGTTTTGCCTTATACGCTTATAAAAGGAAATAGATCTTATTATGAAAATATAAATCTAATAGGTTTAAAAAGAAAAGGCTACAAGAATAGTCAAATTGAACAATACAAGAAAATTATAAATGAACTATTTAAAACAGATAATTTAAAACAATATATTTTAAATTTGGATAATTCTTTTGAATTAGCAAAAATTCTAATAAATTTTATTGAAAAGAAAAATAATAATAGGGATATATGTAGACCACAATTATGATAGCTATTTTTGCAGGCAGCGGAGATTATCCAATTGAAATAAAAAAATCATTAATTAAACTAAAAAAAAAAGTTTTAATAATTAATTTATCTAACAGAAATATAAAAAATTCTTTTAAAGTTAGCATTGGTCAATTTGGTAAAATTCTAAGTTTGTTGAAAAAAAATAATGTTAAAGAAGCAATTTTTGCAGGTAAAATTGAGAGACCTGATCTTAGATCTTTAAAATTTGATTTTACGGCCCTCAGGTATCTTCCTGCATTAAAAAAACATTTTTCAAAAGGTGACGGGAAGTTATTAATGTTTCTCTCTAAAATTTTAAAAAAATATAATGTAAAAATTATAGATTCTCACAAATACTCAAAAGATTTATTACTCAATTCAACTGTGACAACAAAGAAACCTTCTAAAATAGATAAAATAGATTTTTTAAAAGGGAAAAAAATTTTAAATGATTTAAGTAAATTTGACAATGCACAAGCTATAGTCATAGATAACGGCTATATATTAAGTATAGAGGCTTCAGAAGGAACAGATATGATGTTAAATAGAACAATAAAATTAAAATCAAAATATAAAAAAAAATCAGGAGTATTGATTAAGTTGCCAAAAAAAAATCAAAGCTTAAAGTTTGATTTACCAACAATAGGATATAAAACAATAAATCTTTGTATAAAATCAAAATTAAACGGAATTTTTTTATTGAAAAATAAAAATATTTTTTTAAATCAACAAAAATCAATCTCATTAGCAAATAAAAATAATTTTTTTATTTCTGCAATATAATGAAAAAAAAAGTTTTTATCATTACTGGTGAGCCATCAGGAGATTTGTTAGCTTATAAAGTTTTTCAAAATATAAATTTTGAATATATCGAGGCATGTGGAATTTTAGGTGAAAAATTACAAAATCTAAACATCAAGAAAATTTTTGATAATTCAGAAATTACATTTTTTGGTGTGAAGGATGTATTGCTAAATATTTTCTATATAAAAAAAAAAATTAATCAAACCGTTGATTTTATTGAAGAATTTAACCCAGATATAGTTTTTTCTGTAGATTGTCCTGATTTTGTTTTTAGAGTGATTGAAAAAATAAAAAAAAACAAAAAAATAAATCCTAAATTTTTTCATTATGTAGCACCTACGATTTGGGCCTGGAGGGAGAGTAGGGCTCATAAAATTAAAAAATTGATTGATAAAGTTTATTTGCTTTTTGATTTTGAAAAAAAAATTTTTGATCGTTACAAAATCAACAATATGTTTGTAGGACATCCTTTTTTTGAGAATTTTAACTATAAAAGCGATATTTTGAAAAATGACAAATTAATCTCTCTTTGTCCAGGAAGTCGTCTTTCTGAATTAAATAAATTCCTACCTCTTTTTGAAAAATTAATAAACAATCTTGGTTCTCAATTTAATTTTCATATTGGTATTACTAATAAGCATTATGAATATGTAAAAAATTTTTTCAAAAATAATACAAATAATATTACTATTAATTTTGATAACGATTTAAAAAATGAATATTATCAAAAATCTATAATAACTGTCGCAAAATCTGGAACCATCACTTTGGATCTTTGCAAGTCTCAAAGTGCACTAATTACTATTTATAAATTTGGATTTATTAATTATTTATTATTAAAACCATTCATTAAAGCGAAATTTGCAAATATAATTAATATAATGGCAAATAGATTAATTATTCCAGAGTTATTGCAAAATGACTGCACAGAAAAAAAAATATTAAATAAAATTAATTTTTACTTAAATGATAAATCTGCAAGAAATAAAATGATAAATGACTATAATCAAATTTTAAATAGAATATCAAACAAAAATACCTCTAAAAAAATTGCTTTAGATTTAGTTGAAAATTTGAAGTGATTATCTTTTTGATAAATCTTTAAACTCTCTGGGCTTTTCACCTATATAAAGTTGTCTTGGTCTACCAATTTTAGTCTTACTATCAACTAACATTTCCTTCCAGTGTGCTAACCACCCAGCTGTTCTTGCAACAGCAAACAAAACAGTGAACATTGTGGTTGGAAAGTTCATGGCACTTAATGTAATACCAGAATAAAAATCTATATTAGGATACAATTTTTTTTCTATAAAATAATCATCATTTAAAGCAATTTTTTCTAATTCTTTAGCTACTTGTAGTAATTTGTCATCTTTTTTTCCAACTTCATCTAAAACTTCATGACAAGTTTTTTGCATTACCTTAGCTCTTGGATCATAATTTTTATAAACTCTATGCCCAAAACCCATTAATTTAAATGGATCATTTTTATCTTTTGCTTTTTTGATATATTCGGGAATATTTTTAACATCGCCTATTTCTTTAAGCATATTTAAAGCCGCTTCATTCGCTCCGCCATGCAAAGGTCCCCACAATGATGTAAAACCTGTTGAAATTGATGCAAAAGGATTTACTCCTGATGATGCAGCTAATCTTACCGTTGACGTAGATGCATTTTGTTCATGATCAGCATGTAGAATTAATATTTTATCTAAAGCTTTAGCAAAAGTTTTATTTATTTTGTATTTTTCAGCAGGAACTGCAAAACACATTTGCATGAAATTTTCTGAAAAATTTAATGAATTATCTGGATATATGTAAGGTTGGCCCACACTATATTTGTATGCCATCGCTGCTAAAGTTGGAATTTTAGCCACCATTCTTCTAGCGGATACTTTTCTTTGCTCGGGATCTTTAATATTAGTTGAGTCTGGATAAAAAGCAGAAAGTGCAGCCACACAAGCTACCATAATTGCCATTGGATGAGCTCCTCGTCTAAAACCATTAAAAAAAGTTCTTAATTGTTCATGAACCATAGTATGGTTTTTTATTGCGCTAGAAAATTCGTTCCATTGTTCTTTATTGGGTAATTGCCCATACCATAGCAGGTAAGTAACTTCTAAAAAGTTACTTTTATCAGCGAGTATATCCATAGGGTACCCTCTATAAAAACACTGACCTTTGTCACCGTCTATATAAGTTATTGAAGACTCACAGCTGCCCGTAGATGTAAAACCAGGATCAAAAGTAAAATGACCAGTATCGGCATATAATTTTGAAACATCAATTACGGAAGGACCAACTGAACCTTTTTTAATGGCTAATTCAAAGTCTTTTGAGTTAATCTTTAATTTAGCATTATCTCCCATATCGTGCAGCTTATTACCAGTTTTAACAATTATTGTCTAATTTTTAAATGCCGCTTCAGTCTATTAATTGTCTCATTAACACCCAATATCTTTACGATATCCTTTATGCTAGGCGCTTGTAAACTATTTGTTAATATTAATCTTAATGGCTGGCCCAAGTCTTTGAATTTAATATTATTCTTTTTTAAAACAATATTTGAAACTTCAGTTATAGAATCTTCATTTAAATTTTTTAAATTTATAATTTCTTTAAAAAAATCTTTTACATACTTAAGATTTGTTTCATTAATAATATTTTCATCTTTTTCTAAATCATTTTTATAATTAAATATAAAATTAGAATTTACCATAATATCACCCAAGGTTTTTGCCTTATTTTTTAGTATTGAAATATTTTTATATATAATGTTTTTATCATCCTTTTTAATTTCTTTAAAATATATATCTAAATATGTATTTAAATTTTCAATTAATATATTTTCATCAAGATTTTTAATATAATATTCATTTAAAGATTTAATCCTTTCAAAATCTAATTTGGATGGTGATTTTCCAATATTTTTTAAATTAAATAATTTTATACTCTCTTCATTGTTAAATATTTCCTTATCTTTATATGACCAGCCAAGTCTCAGAAGATAGTTTCTAAGTGCAATAGGAAGAATTCCAATTTTTTTATAGTCTTCTGTAGTTGAAGCATTGTCACGCTTAGATAATTTTTTACCATCCTCAGAATGAATTAGTGGTATATGAAAATATTTTGGAATTTTCCAATTCATATATTTAAAAATTAATATTTGCTTTATTGCATTAATTTTATGATCATCTCCCCTGATTACATGTGAAACATTCATTAAATGATCATCCACAGATGCTGATAAATTATATGTTGGAGAACCATCTGATCTTATTAAAACAAAATCTTCAATAGTATTGGTGTCTATTTCTACATCTCCTTGAACACCATCTCTTAGTACAATTTTTTTATCTTTTTCAACTTTAAGTCTTAAAACAAAAGGAATATTTTTTTCTTCTCTTAAATTTCTACATTTACCATCATATAAATAATTAATATTTTTTTTTTTATATTCTTCTCTTTTTGTTTCTAACTCTTCATTTGTACAGTAGCATTTATATGCTAGATTTTTTTTTAACAATTCATCTACAACAGATTTATGCTCTTTAATATTATCTGATTGATAAATTATTTTTTCATCAAACTTTATTCCTAGCCATTTTAAACTATCAACGATTTGAATTTCATATTCTTTTTTTGAACGTTCTTTATCTGTATTTTCAATTCTTAATAAAAATTTACCTTTTTGATTTTTTGAATATAAATAGTTAAATAGAGCAGTTCTTGCTCCACCTATATGAAGTTGGCCCGTTGGAGAAGGTGCAAATCTAGTAATTATAGTCATTTAATGACTAATACTTTATATTAATATTTTAAAAGTTTCTATAAAGAGAGACCAAGACACCTTGAATTTTTACTCTTTCTGGATTGAAAATTCGAGTTTCATAGGCAGGGTTAGCGCTTTCTAAAGCTATTGTATTTGTTTTTTTTCTTAATCTTTTTAAAGTAGCTTCATGATTATCTATTAAAGCAACAACAATTTTTCCATTTTCTGCGTTATCAGTTTTTTTAATTATTACAGTATCACCATCATTAATACCGGCATTTATCATACTATCACCCTCAACTTTTAAACCATAAAACTCATCATTTTTTTTATTTAAATGAGGAGGGAAGGGTATACTTTCATCTTGATTTTCTATTGCTTCTATTGGTAATCCTGCAGCTATTTTGCCAACAACCGGTATATATTTTTCATTTTTTATTTTGCTTACTTTTGTGTCAAGACCGCCTGATATTACGCTAGGTGTAAAATTGTTATACAAATCTTTAACACCAGCATTCTCTGGTAATTTCACTACTTCTAATGCTCTTGCTTTATGCGCTAGTCTTTTTACAAATCCACGTTCCTCTAAAGCAGATATTAATCTATGTATTCCTGATTTAGATTTAAGACTTAGAGATCTTCTCATCTCGTCGTATGATGGTGAAACTCCGTCAGTTTTCAACTTCTCGTTGATGTAAATTAATAAATTTTTTTGTTTTTTTGTAAGCATAGAACAAAACCTAAACTTTTTTTGTTCTACAAAGGTTCTCTTACAATTTCAATATAAAAAAAACCAATAAAATCATATACTTATATAATAAAATTTTTAAAACACTCTTTAATTGAATCAGATTTCATTAGTGATTCTCCAATTAAAAAATTATTAATTCCAGTTTCATCTTTAACTTTTTGTAAATCTTCTTTTTTATTAAATCCGCTTTCTGAGATTATTAACCTATCTTTTAAAGAAGTTTCAAATTGTTTAAAAATTTTTATGGTATTGTCTATTGATACATTAAAATTTTCTAGGTTTCGATTGTTTATACCTATGATGGAGTTTTCATAATTTAAAGCTTTTTCCATTTCTTTTTCATTGTGAACTTCTAATATAAAATCCATCCCTAGTTCTAAAGATGTATCAGACAAATCTTTTATTAAATTATCACTTGATGAGTTAATAATTATTAGTACACAATCTGCACCATTTTTATTTGCTTCATAGACCTGGTAAGGATCAACAAAAAAATCCTTGTTTAATATTGGAATATTAAATTTATTTTTAATTTCATTTATAAATTTTTTATCTCCTAAGAAATATTTTTTTTCAGTTAATACTGATAGGCATGCTGCATTAGCCTCCACATATTCTTTTGCAATTTGAAGATGGTTAAAGTTTTCTTTTATTACTCCCTTAGATGGGCTTGCTTTTTTAATTTCAGCAATTATTGCTGGTTGATTTTTTTTTTCAAACTCAACAAGTCTTTGACTAAAAAAATTTTTTTTTATTGTAATTTTTTTTTTTATATTTTCTAATGGTTCAATTTTTTTTTGTTCTTGCACTTCTACTATTTTATCATTAATTATTTGTTGTAAAATATTCATTTACTTATTTTTTCTAAGAAATTTACTACTTTTTTAGATTTTATATAATCTTTCGAATAATTGAATGCATCATTTAAATTTTTAAATTTATCTAATACAATTAAACCAGCTGCACAATTCAATGAAACAATTTCATGTAAAGCTCCTTCTTCACCGTTAAATAAATTTATAATTTTTTTGGCATTAAATTCTGCGTCATCACCAATTATTTGATTTAATTCATATTTATTTTTAATTAAATCCTCCGGATTAATTTCAAATGATGATATTTTTCTATCATTTAGCTCGTAAACTTTAGTTTTTTTAAAAATTGAAATTTCATCTAAACCATCATAGCTATGGTAAACCCAGGCTTTTTTTAAATTTAATTCTTTTAAAACATTTATGTATTTTTCTAAAATTTCATTAGAAAAAACACCTATACATTGTCTTTTCACTTGAGCGGGATTACATAAAGGGCCCAAGAGATTAAAAATGGTTCTTTTTTTTAATTCCTTTCTTACATTTGCTACATTTTTCATTGCTGAATGGTAATTTGGAGCAAACATAAAACCAAAATTATTTTGTTCAATTGATTCTTTTACTTGATCAGAAGTTAAATTTATATTTACTCCTAATTTTTCTAACACGTCGGCAGATCCTGATTTTGAAGATACACTTTTGTTGCCATGCTTAGCAACTTTGTTACCCATGCTCGCTAAGATAATTGCAACTGCGGTTGAAATATTAATTGTATTTTTTCCATCACCACCTGTGCCACAAGTGTCTATTATGTCTCCCGATATATCTACTTTAGTGGATTTTTCTCTTAATACTAATGCACCGCCCGTTATTTCCTCAATGGTTTCTCCTTTTTCAGATAAACTTACTAAAATATTTTTTAAAATTTTATCGTTTATCTTTCCTTCCATAATGTTTTGAAATAAGATTTTACTCTCTTCTAAATTTAAGGATGTTTTATTAATTGTTTTATTTATTATATCTTCAATTTTCATAATTTTATAAAGTTATTAATAATCTTTTGTCCATATTTTGTTTTATAACTCTCGGGATGAAATTGTATGCCATATAGAGGGTAAGATTTGTGTTGAATTGCCATAATTATATTATCGTTTGTTTCAGCTGTTATTTCAAATGATTTATCAAGTGATTTTTTATCTATTATTAAACTATGATACCTTGTTGCTTCTATTGTATTTGGAAGATTTTTAAAAATACCAATTTTTTTTTTGATTTTAATTTTGCTTATTTTTCCGTGCATAAGTACTTTTGCTTTAATGATGTTTGAGCCAAAAGATCTAGCTAAAGCTTGATGACCCAAGCAAATTCCTAAAATTGCTTTATGTTTAAAAAATTTTTTTATTAATGGGATGCATTTGCCTGCATCATCAGGATTTCCTGGCCCAGGGGAGATAACAATTTTATCATAAAAGTCTATTTCTTTTAATTGAAACTTATCATTTCGAAAAACTTTAACGTAACAATTGATATTTTTTAAATAATGATAAATATTAAATGTAAAACTGTCATAATTATCTATCAATGCAATTTTCATTTTGATGCCTCTAGTAAAGCTTTTGCTTTGTTACACGTTTCTTCATATTCTTTAAGTGGAACACTATCAGCAACTATTCCAGCACCAGCTTGAACATAGATTTTTTTATTTTTTACTAACGCTGTTCTCAAAGCAATACAGGTATCCATATCACCATTAGCTGAAAAATAGCCTATACCGCCAGCATATAATTTTCTTCTTTTATTTTCCAATTCATCAATTATTTCCATAGCCCTTATTTTAGGTGCACCTGAAACAGTTCCAGCAGGAAAACCACATAATAATCCATCTAAAAGAGACATGTCGTTTTTAAAATTACCGCTCACATTAGAAACTATATGCATAACGTGAGAATACTTTTCTATTTTGAATTTTTCATTTACTTTTACTGTACCGTCTTTTGAAGCCCTCCCAACATCATTTCTACCAAGATCTAACAGCATTAAATGTTCCGAAAGTTCTTTTGGGTCTTTCAATAGTTCTTTTGACAAAAGATTATCTTCAAATTTATTTTTACCCCTTTTTCTTGTTCCAGCAATTGGTCTTATGGTAATAATATTGTTTCTTACTCTAACTAAAATTTCAGGACTGCTACCTATAATTTGGAATTTTTTAAAATTAAAATAATATAAAAAAGGCGAAGGGTTGGTTTTCCTAATTGTTTTATAAACTTCTAGAGGTTCTTTCGTTAATTTTTTTTCAAATCTTTGGCTTAAAACAACCTGAAAAATATCTCCTTTAGAAATATATTCTTTAGCTTTTTTTACTAATTTTAAAAAATTTTTTTTAGAAAAATTAGATTTTAATTTATGGTTAATTAATTGTTTTTTTGTTTTGTGACTAGTAATATTTTTATTACTCAAATCTTTTTGTATTTGATTTTTTAAAGATTTATTTTCAAACTCATAAGATACTTTTTTTTTAAAATTTAGTTTTATATAAAACATTTTATTTGTTTGATTGTCATGAATATAAATAAAATTTGGCCTAATCAATTTGACGTCTGGAATATACAAATCATCCTGATTTTTATTTGGAATTTTTTCAAAAAATCTAATAACATCATAACCAAAGTAACCCGCAAGCATCATTGACATTGAAGGTAAATTTTTTGGAAGAGTATAACGAAAATTGTTTATAAATTTTTCTAAAAAATCTTTTGTTTCAATTTTTTTTTTATATATTTTGTTATTTAAAATTATTTTTTTATCTTTAATTTTTAAAATTAAATCAGGTTTGAACCCAAAAATTGTGTATCTTCCCCTATGTTTAGCCTTTTCAACAGACTCAAAAATAAAAGAATTTTCCTTTTTTAAAACATTCTCAATTAATATTTCAATTTTGTTAAGATTTACCTTTTTTTCAATAATATAAGTTAAATTAAAATGATTTTTTTTTTTAAATTTTAAGAATTCTTTTTTTGTTTGAGCTATCATTAAATACTTTTTTTAACTTGATCAAATATTTTTTGATTTATTGTGATTGGGTATTTTTTTAAAAGAAAATTATTTAAATCTTGTATAATAATAGATTGAAATTCATTAATTGTTTGATTTTTTAGTATTTTTTGTAAATTATTTATTTTATTTTGGTTTTTACTTATTTTTTTTATCTTTATTAAAAAAACCTCTCCCTTTTCTTTGACACTTAAAATTTGATTTAATTTACTGCTAAATATTTTTTCCATATTATTTTGGTTGAATAAATTTTGATTATCAACAAGACTTTTTAAAAAAATATTTTGTATTGTATAATTATCAGTTTTAATTAGTTTATTAAATTCTTCTAATGAATTATTAGAATTAATTATTTTTTTTGAAACATTTAATTTTTCATTATAATTTAAATTTTGTAAAATTTCTTTTTCAACTTTAACAGTTAAAATTGTTTCATTATCTTTTTCTATTTTGCTTAAGTTTAAAAGGTATTTTTTATTTTTAACTTCAATTATTTCTGTTTTATAATTTTTAGTAAGAGAGAATAATGATTTAGCAAAAACTAAGTATTTTGAAATATTTCTACTTTCATTTATACCATTAACATTTACTTTTTCTAAAATTTCAAATTTAAGTTTATATTTTGAGATTATTTCATCAAAAGTTAAATTATTTATCAAATCATTTTCTATATTATTTATTGATTTATAAAATTGATCATTTTCTTTTTGATAACCCAAGTTTTCTGGAGAAAGCTCTACTACTTTACCAGATCTCATTTCACCAAGAGAAAATTTAGATTTATTCTTCGTAAAAAAATCTTCAATATCTTTTTTTTCAAATGTATTTTTATTTTTCAATTTAAAATATTCGATATTTACCTGTTTTAGAAAATCGTTTTCTAATTTGTTAACATGGTATTTTGTATCAGAAACACCATTTATAAATATTTGAATTGATAAGTTCTTTATTAATTCTTTTTTAAAATAATATTCTAAAGCATTTGAGCTTAAATTATTTGATATAAGGTATTTCTCATATTTAACTCGAGAAAATTCACCATTTTTATTTTTAAAATTATTATTATTTTTTATATAAAAAGCTAATGCTTGATCGTTTATTTTAATTTTATGATCTTTAGCAAATATTTCGTACATTTTTTGTGTTAACAATTTATTAAGTATTATTGAGTGAGTATTATCATTTATTTGATTTATATTGTGTTGACGCGTATATAATCTTGCTTCATTTAAATAATCATTAACATAAATCTTTTTGTTATCGATTTTAGCTAATACATTTTTGTTACCCGCTGAGAACATGTCTCCAACGCCCCATGCACCAAATACAATGATAATTATTCCCGTTATAATTGTTATAAATATTTTTTTTGTTAAGCTTTTCATTTTTTCTTGATAAACCAATGATATTTACCTTAAAAATATAAAAATGCATTTAAAAAAATATTTTATTGGAAATTGGAAAATGAATGGTCATTTAAAAGACCTAAATCAAATTAAAAAGGTAGATTTTTTTTTAAAAAACACAAAAAAAAAAGTAAATATAAAATGTATTTTTTGTATACCGACTACTATTTTAAGCTTTGCCTCAAAAATTAAATTTTCAAAATTAGATATTGGTTCACAGAATATATCCAGCGCTTCTCATGATTTTGGCGCTTATACTGGTGAAGTTAGCTCAAAAATGATCAAAAATTTAAAATGTAATTATTCTATTATTGGACACTCTGAAAGAAGAGCATTGGGAGAAACTGATAAAGATATTAATATAAAAGTAAAATTTGCAAATCAAAATAATTTAAAAATTATATTATGCGTTGGAGACACATATAAAGAATTTAAAACAAAAAAAACTTTTTTCAAAGTAAAGAAACAGATTAAGTCTGCATTAAATAAAAATAAGAAAAATTTAAATAATATTTTAATTGCTTACGAACCTATTTGGTCGATTGGTACAGGCAAGATACCTACTCAAAATTTTTTAGAAGATTTTTTTTCTAAAATGAAATATTTTTTAAAAAAAGAGTTTAAAATAAATATTCCAATTCTCTACGGTGGATCAGTTTCTTCAAAAAATATTTCTGAATTCAAAAGCTTATATCAGTGTGATGGTTTTTTAATTGGAGGAGCTTCTCTTAAATCAAAAAATTTTATTGATATTATTAAAAAATATTATAATTAATTCGCGTGGAAAATATAATTTTAACTATTCATGTGATCTTAGCTGTTTTACTTATAGTTTCGGTTTTATTGCAAAAATCAGAAGGAGGAGCCTTAGGTATTGGCTCTGGAAGCGACTCTTTAATGTCATCAAGAAGCGCAGGTAATTTTTTAACAAAATTTACATCTATTTTGGCGCTTTTATTTGTTGTGACTAGCATTTCATTAACAGCAATTCATAGGGAAGATGTTAAAAATAACTCGGTTTTAGATAAAATTGAAAAAAAAGAAGACAACTTGCCAAAAATTCCGAAATCTAAGTAATTATTGTTTTACTATTATAATTAATAACATATAAAGAAGTTCCATGGCGCGTTATATTTTTGTAACTGGCGGTGTGGTTTCATCCTTAGGAAAAGGTTTATCATCAGCATCACTAGCGTATTTACTGAAAAGCAGAGGCTACAAGGTTAAAATAAGAAAACTAGATCCTTATCTAAATATTGACCCAGGAACCATGAATCCATTTCAGCATGGAGAAGTGTTTGTAACTGATGATGGTGCAGAAACTGATTTAGATTTAGGTCATTACGAAAGATTCACAGATACAAATTTAACATCATTAGACAACATCACTACCGGTAAAATTTATTCTAAAATTTTAGAAAAAGAAAGAGGCGGAAAATATCTTGGAGATACTGTCCAAGTAATTCCGCATGTTACAGATGAAATAAAAAATTTTATTAAAAATAAAGTATCAGGTTACGATTTTGTAATTTGTGAAATAGGTGGAACAGTTGGAGATATTGAAAGTTTACCTTTTTTAGAAGCAATAAGACAATTTTCTAACGACGTTGGAAAACAAAACAGTTTATTTATTCATTTAACTTTGGTTCCTTATATTAAATCTTCAGGTGAGGTAAAAACTAAGCCAACACAACATTCTGTTAAAGAATTAAGAAGCATTGGAATTCAACCGGATATTATAATTTGTAGATCTGAATTACCTTTGCCTAAAAATCAAAGAAAAAAAATCTCACTTTTTTGCAATGTGCATATTGAAGATGTAATAGAAACAATCGATGTTAAGACTATTTACGAAGCACCAATTAGTTTTTTTAAAGAAAAATTAGACAAACAGGTTTTAAAATATTTTAATATTAAACAAAAAAAACAACCTAACTTGAAACCATGGTTTAAAACAAAAAGAATTGTTTTGAATTCTAAAAATGAGATAAACATATCTGTTATTGGCAAATACGTTGATTTAAAAGATGCATATAAATCTATAGACGAAGCTTTAATTCACGGTGGTATTGCAAATAACGCAAAAGTTGTTCTTAACAAAATAGACTCAGAAAGACTCCAACTTAATGATATTAAAAATAAACTTAAAAATACCCATGGAATATTGATACCTGGTGGATTTGGTAAAAGAGGAACAGAAGGAAAGATTCAATCTATTAATTTTGCAAGAAAAAACAAAATTCCTTTTTTTGGGATTTGTTTTGGTATGCAATTAGCATTAATCGAATTTGCAAGAAATATTTTGAAAATAAAAAATGCCAATTCAACTGAGATTAATAAAAAATGTACAGCAATTATTGGTTTAATAGAAGAGTGGTACAAAGATGGTATTTTAAAAAAAGGTGATTTGAAAAAATTAGGAGGTACAATGAGATTGGGATCTTATGAGTGTAACCTTCTTAATGGAACTTTAATTAAAAGCATATACAAGACAAACAAAATTCATGAAAGACACAGACACAGATATGAAGTTAATATTCATTTTAAGGAAAAGTTTGAAAAAAATGGTTTAATTTTTTCTGGGTTATCAAAGAATAATAAATTAACTGAAATTATTGAATTAAAATCTCATCCATGGTTTATTGGCGTTCAATTTCATCCTGAATTTAAATCTAGACCGCTAAATCCACATCCATTATTTGCATCTTTTATAAAAGCAGCTAAAAAACATTCATTAAATGACTAAAAAAATTAATATCGGTGATTTTGAAGTATCAAACAATTTACCGTTTTTTTTAATATCAGGACCTTGCCAGTTGGAAAGTAGAGATCATGCTATTTTTATAGCTGAACAAATTAAAAAAATATGTGAAAAATTAAAAATTAAATTAGTTTTTAAAACTTCTTTTGATAAAGCAAATAGAACTAGTCTAGATTCTAAAAGAGGGATTGGCATTGATAAATCAATTAAAATATTTGAAGAGATTAAGAAAAAATTTGATTTGCCAGTTTTAACAGACGTTCATACAATAGAACAATGCAATCAGATTAAAAATGTTGTTGACATAATACAAATACCAGCTTTTTTATGTAGACAAACAGATCTCTTAGTAGCTGCCGCAAAAACAAATTTAATAATAAATGTAAAAAAAGGTCAATTTCTTGCTCCATGGGATATGAAAAATGTAATAAAAAAAATATCAGCCTCAGGTAATGATAAAATTCTAGTTACTGAAAGGGGAGTCTCTTTTGGTTACAATACTTTAATCTCAGATATGAGATCATTGTCAATTATGAAAAAAGAAAATTATCCTGTTATTTTTGATGCTACGCATTCTGTGCAACGTCCAGGTGGAAAAGGGGATGCCAGTGGTGGAGAGAGAGAGTTTATTTATGATCTATCCAAAGCTGCAGTTTCAAATGGTATATCTGGTTTATTTATTGAGGTTCATGAAGACCCTGACAACGCACCTTCAGATGGACCAAATATGATAAAATTAAGCGATTTAGAGAAATTTTTAGCCAATATAAAAAAAATTGATGACCTGGTAAAAAATGAAAACTTATAATGTCTAAAATTAAAGAAATTAAATCGCGTCAAGTTTTCGACAGCAGAGGCTTTCCTACTGTTGAAGCAGATGTAATTTTAGAAGATGGGTCAATAGGATCGGCCATTGTGCCATCAGGTGCATCAACTGGAAGTTATGAAGCGCATGAACTTAGAGATAAAAACTTAAAATATTTAAACAAAAGTGTTTTTAATGCTGTAGATAACATAAACAATATTCTTAATCTTAAATTAAAAAATTTTAATTCTTATAAACAGCAAGATTTAGATGATACTTTAATTGAAATTGATGGAACCAAAAATAAATCAAAATTAGGAGCCAATGCTATATTATCAATTTCAATAGCTAACTGCAAAGCAGCTGCAAAAAGTCAAAAAAAAAATATTTATGAATACTTATCTCAAGATAAAAATTTTAAGCTTCCTTATCCATTAATGAATATAATAAATGGTGGCGCACACGCTAATAATTCATTGAATATCCAAGAATTTATGATTAGACCTGATGGAGCAAAAAGTTTTTCCGAAAGTATGCAGTTTGCTTTTCTTACTATACAAAATTTAAAAAAAAATTTAGAAAAAAATAAACTTAATACAAGCGTTGGAGATGAAGGTGGTTTTGCACCAAATCTAAATTCTGATGAAGAGGCCATAGATTTGATTTTAAATTCTATAAAAGAATCCGGATTTGAACCTGGAAAAGATATTAGCATTTGTTTAGATGTTGCATCTAATGAGATTTTTGATGGAAATTTCTATTCAATTATAAACAATAAAAAAATTAAAAGTGATGAATTAATTATTTATTATAAAGAGCTTATAAAAAAATATCCCATTACGTCTATAGAAGATCCAATTTTTGAAGATGACTGGAAATCATGGTCTAAATTAACAGAAAATATTGGAGAAAAAGTTCAAATAGTGGGGGACGATCTTTTTGTGACTAATCATGAAAGGTTAAGCAAAGGTATTAATAACAAATCTGCTAATGCTATTTTAATCAAGTTAAATCAAATTGGTACTGTAAGTGAAACTTTGAAAACAATTAATTTGGCGCAAAGTAAAAATTTTAAAACTATTATATCCCATCGATCAGGAGATACAGAAGATACTTTTATTTCTGATTTTGCAATTGCCACAAAGTCAAATCAAATTAAAACAGGCTCTCTGGCAAGGTCAGAGAGAGTAGCTAAATATAATAGATTGTTAAGAATAGAAGAATTATTAAAAAATCCTGGTATGATGACATTATAATGATTAAATTTTTAGAATTTTTAAAAAAATACAAATTTTTAATAATCAACTCTTTTTTAGTTTTGTATTTTGTTACTAATTTTTTTGATGGTAACAGGGGTTATTTATCTTTTTTACAACAAAAAAAAGAATATTTAGAGTTAGTCAAAATCGAAAAATCTTTAAGATTAAAAAATATTATATTAAAAAAAGAAAACGAAGCATTGACAAAAAAAATTGATAAAAATTTTATTGACGAACTATACAGAAAAAATTTCGTATATGGAAAAAAAAATGAAAAACTTATAATTTTAAAATGAAACCTAGACATCCTGAAAAAATAAATAAACCTTCAAGTCCTATACAACGTAAACCAGACTGGATCAGAGTTCGAATTTCAAACTCATCAATTTATAATAGTACAAAAGAAATCGTAAAAAAAAATAAATTACATACGGTTTGTGAAGAAGCGAGTTGTCCAAATATTTCTGAGTGCTGGAGTAAGAAACATGCAACCTTTATGATTATGGGTGATACATGCACAAGAGCTTGCGCTTTTTGTAATGTAAAAACTGGTTTGCCAAATCCTCTAGATATTAACGAGCCTCATAGAATTGCTTTAGCTACAAAAGATTTAAATTTAAACCATGTAGTGATAACATCAGTTGATAGAGATGATTTATTAGATGGAGGTGCCGATCACTTTGCACAAACAATTACTGAAATTAAAAAAATAAACCCCAATACTACAGTAGAAATTCTTACTCCTGATTTTTTAAGAAAAGGTGAAGTTTATAAAAAAATTGTTGATGTTAAACCGGATGTTTTTAATCATAATATTGAAACAGTACCATCAAATTATATAAAAGTTAGACCTGGCTCGAGGTATTTTCAATCTTTAAATTTGTTAAAAGCTGTAAAAGAATATGATAATAAAATTTTTACAAAATCAGGTTTGATGTTAGGGCTTGGAGAAAGTGAGGACGAGCTCTATCAAGTGATGGATGATTTAAGATGTGCTAATGTTGATTTTTTGACTTTAGGACAATATCTTCAGCCAACAGAAAAACATTTTCCTATTAAAAAATTTGTTGAACCTAATGATTTTGATAGATTTAAAAAAGTTGCGTATTCGAAAGGCTTTTTATTAGTTTCCTCTAGTCCTATGACTAGATCAAGTTATCACGCTGGTGATGATTTTAAAAAATTGAAAGAAAAAAGATTACAAAACTTAATTTAAATTGCCATCCAAAAATATAAAAAAAAATTTTAATTATTCGGTAGATCTTTTAGAAAAGTTAGTTTTAGATATTGATTTATATAAAGAATTTTTACCGTGGTGTAATAATTCAACAATTATTTCTAAAGTTAAAAAAGAAAATAAATTAGAAATTGTTGCAGACTTAGAGATTGGCTATTCTTTTGCAAAGGATACTTATAGAAGTCTTGTAGAATATGATAATAAAAATAAAAAAATAGTTGTTAGTGCTATTGATGGGCCTGTTAAAAATCTTAAAAATATATGGATATTTAAAGAAATTAGCAAAAATCAATGTGAAATTTCTTTTTTTATAGATCTAGAGTTAAAAAATTTTTTATTAAATAAAATGTTGTCTAAATTCTTTGATTTAGGTTTTAATAAAATACTAAATTCATTTGAAAGTAGAGCAGAATACTTAAATAATTTAAATAATTAAACTTATCAGTTTAAAGATTTTGTTTACTGTGCTGTTTTGAATTTTTTTTCTTGTGAAATTTTTTTTAAAATTAAACATATGAATTTGTGTTTTCTTTTTATATTTTATGCCAACAAAAACTAAACCTACTGGTTTTATTTTTGTTCCTCCTCCTGGTCCAGCTATTCCAGTTGTTGTGACACATAAATTGGATTTTGATAGTGTATATAAATTTTCTAACATTTGTTTACAGATTTGTAGACTTACCGCTCCATATTTATTTAAATTTTTATTTTTTATTTTTAAAATATTTTTTTTTGATTGATTTGAATAACAAACAATTCCTAAATTAAAAACTTTTGAAGAGTTTGGAACAGAAGTTATTTGGGCAGATAATAGACCACCCGTACATGACTCTGCCACGGAAATAGAAATATTTTTTTTAATAAGTTTTTTAATTATCAAAGTATTTTTCATATATAAATTTTTAAACTGAATATTAAAATTAAGCTATACAGACCTGCAATAATATCATCACCAATAATACCAACCGGTCCCTTTATTTTTTTATCTATAATATTTGCTGGAAATATTTTTAAAATATCAAAAAATCTAAAACTTATAAAAGAAATAATGATTAAAAATAAATTTCCTTTACAAATTATTAGTGGAATTAGTTGTCCGATAAATTCATCAATTATCACTTCTTTTGGATCATTATCTTTAAAATTATTTAAAACATCTTTTAAAAAAATTAATGAATATGTAGTAAAAAAAAATAAAATGAATAATAGCGCTGTTTCAGAAAAAAAATTATATGTAAAGTAATAAAAAAAAATGGCAAATAAGCTTCCGAAAGTTCCAGAAGCAGGCAATTTTCCGATATTTAAAATAGTAAAAATATAGTAGTTAATTTTTGATAACATTTTCAAGTGTAGATATAACCTCGCAAGCTAAAGCTTTATTTTTTCCTATTATTCCAATTTTATCTGTTGTTTTGGCTTTTATATTAATTTGTTTTTTATTTAATTCACACAGTCTTGAAATATTTTTTTTAATTTTTTCTTTATATTTTTTTAAGTTTGGAGATTGCAAAATAATGTTTAAATCAATAGATGAAACTTTTAAATTTAGTTTTTTTAATTTTTTTATTACTTCAATCAATAATTTATCGGACCTGATTCCTTTGTATTTTCTATTATTTGGGAAAAGTGTTCCTATATCTTTAAGTTTTGCAGCTCCCAAAAAACTATCTGTTAAGGCATGCAATACACTATCACCGTCACTATGACCAACACTTCCGAATTTTGAAGGTATTTTAATCCCACCTATAAATAAATTAAAACCTTCTTCCATTTTATGAATATCATATCCTATACCATAAAATTTTTCTTTAAAACCGAGATCTTCTATAAAAGTAATTTTTTTATTATTTATTTCACCTTTAATAATTTTTATTTTTTCATTGTTTAAATAAAATAAAATTGAGTCATCTGTAATTTTTTTATTTTTATTTAATTTATGAAAATTATAAATCTTTTTCATTTTGAAACCCTGTGGAGTTTGCAAAAGTTTTATATCATTTCTATCAATATAATTTTTTTTATAGATTGTGGTATCAGAGTTAGAAATTGCAGGAACAACACAATCGTTTTTTTTTAATTCTTTAATTATTTTTTTGATTAGACCGATACTTAGATTTGGTCGAGCAGCATCATGGATCAAAACATGAGTAAATTTTTTTTTAGTTTTTAGAATTCCTTTTTTTACTGAGTCGCTTCTATATATACCACCGTTAAAAAATTTGATTTTTTTTGACCTTTTTAACAATGATCCATATTTTTTTTGATATTTGGAACCTAAAGCTACATAAATTTCTTTAATTTCTTTAATTTGATCAAATTTTTTTATACTATGATTTAAAAGTATATCGTTTTTATGAAAATGAAATTGTTTAGGAATTCCACTTTTAAATCTAGAACTATTGCCTGCGGCCAATATTATAGCTACTAATTTCATGAAAAATATATCAAATTTTTTATCTAATACTTATTTAATATCAATTTTATTTTTATTTTCAATTGGACTTGGTTTCATATCTCTACAAACTTTCATAGGATTAGGTTTTTTTAAATTAAATCAATTTAATGTTGAAATTCTTCTTATATTAAATTTAGTTTTATTATTTGCTTTAGTTTTTTCTATATCTTTAAAAATTTTAAAAAATTACGAAAAAAAAAATAAAGAATTAGGAGGTGAAACTAGTAAAAATTTAGTCTCCTCTTTTTTACTAATATCATCTTTGCCATCGCTTTTGATTGTTGTTTTTTCAATATTTATTTTCAATTATGGAATTGAACGTTGGTTTGATGATAAGATTTTATCTCTTGTTAACAACTCCAGAAACATCGCGGTAAATTATTTAAATGATCATCAAAAATCAATTAGTAAAGATTTAAATCTTATAGTTTACGACTTAAATAGAAATAAAAAAATATTACTTTCTGATAATAAAAAATTAAAAAATTATTTAATTTTTCAATCTAATTTTAGAGATATTAAAAATATTTTTTTAATCAATAAAGACGGAAAATTAATAGAATATGCAAGTGAAAAAGAGAATTATAATCCGCCTAGCAAAAATATGTTATTGCAAGCTAGTAATGGAAAACCTTTAATTATTTCTAATGCTTTAGAAAAAAAAACATATGCGTTAATTAAATTAAATAATTATAAAAACTTGTATTTATTTTCATTTAAGGATGTTGACAAAAAAATTAATTCTTTTTTACAGGAAACCGGGGAAGCTTCATCATACTATTATAGAGTTAAAAATAATACTTTAAATATTCAGATAAGTTTTTTTATAATTTATATAATTTTTACATTAATGTTGGTTTTGATGTCAGCTATATTTGGAATAAACTTAGCTGCCAAAACAACCAAACCTTTGAATAATTTGTTTAAAGCAGCAAAAAAAGTAAGTCAGGGAAATTATGATGTTGCTTTAGGAAAAGATAAAAATGAGGATTTTAATAATTTAAATCAAATTTTTGACAATATGGTTTCTCAAATTAAAAAACAAAAACAAAAAAGTATTTTATCTGGTAGGTTTGAAGCATGGCAAGTGATAGCTAGAAAATTAGCTCATGAAATTAGAAATCCATTAACACCAATTCAACTTTCTCTTGATAGGATAAAAGATAAAATTTCAAAAGATGAAAGTTCAAAAAAACATTTAACAATTATTAATAATCAAATTTTTGAAATTTCAAAATTAGTTAATAACTTTTCAGATTTTGCAAGAATGCCCAAGCCCATTTTAGAAAAAAATAACTTACTAAATATTATCAAAGATGCAATTGATACATATAAAATTAATTATGAGAATATAAAATTTGAATTAAGCACTTCATCAAATGAATACGAAGTGAAATGTGATAAAAGTCAAATAAATAGAGCTTTAATAAATATTTATAAAAATTCAATTGAGTCTATTGAAGAAAAAGGTGATTCTAAAATTGAAAAGGGAAAAATTACAACAAATCTATCTAATGACAATAATAACTATCTAATAACAATTGTTGATAATGGAGTAGGATTTAAAGAATCTGGAAAATTTAAACAAGACGACCCTTATTTTACAACTAAAAAAAACGGAAGTGGTCTGGGACTTTCAATTGTTTCAAAAATAGTTCACGAACATAATGGTCAAATTTTTTATGATAATAGATCCGATACAAATGGTGCATTTGTAACTATAACTTTGCCAATAAAATGAAAAAAATATTAATAGTAGATGATGAAAAGGATATTCGTTTTATTTTAGACGAAATTTTGACTGAACATAATTATTCTACAATTACAAAAGGAACAATTAGTGATGCTGAATCTTTTATTAATAATGAAAATTTTGATCTAGCAATTTTAGATGTTCTTTTAGATGAAAAATCAAGAGACGGTCTGTATTTATTGAATTTAATAAAAAAAAAAAATAAAGATATACCAGTTATTATGATGTCAGGTCATGCAAA
>JAYNJZ010000002.1:8108-10049 GCA_038110645.1 Candidatus Pelagibacteraceae bacterium | reverse complement strand
GAAGGATCTAGTGGTACTGGCAAAGAATTGTTGGCAAGAGAAATTCATAAAAATTCAAATAGAAGCAACAATAATTTTGTAATTTTAGACTCAATGAAAATGAACATAAATAATTTTGAAGAAAATATATTTGGTAGTGTAAAAAGCGGAAAGATTTTCAAAGGACATTTAGAAAAAGCAAACAATGGCACTTTATTTATAGATAATGTTAATGAGTTACCACTTGAGGTTCAAACAAAATTATTGAGAGTTGTAACTGATCAAAGATTTAAAAGAATTAATGATGATATTGATATTAAAGTGAATTTTAGATTAATTTGTTCCTCATCTATAAATTTAAATAAAGAGGTCTTGGAAGGTAATTTTAGAGAAGATTTGTTTCACAGACTTAATGTGATTTATATTTTTATTCCTCAATTAAAAGACAGAACCTCAGATATACCACTTTTGATTGATTATTTTTTTAAAAAATTTAAAGGTGATAATTTAGATTTTAAAGATTATATTAAAAATTTAGATAATTTTTATTCATATGATTGGCCCGGTAATGTTAGAGAATTAAGAAATTTAGTTGAAAGAATTGCAATTTTGGCAGATGATAATATAGAAAAGACCAATAAATTAGTGTATGAATATTTTAATCCTAACTTAAATATAACAAACAAGCCTGCAAATACAGATTTAACATTAAAAGAGGCAAGAGATAATTTTGAAAGAGAATATTTGGAGAATCAATTAAAAAAATTTGATGGTAATGTTTCTAAAACAGCAGAGGCAGTTGGAATGGAAAGATCTGCACTTCATAGAAAATTAACTTCATTAAATATTAAAAATTAATATGAATATTATAATTTGCGGCGCAGGTCAGGTTGGGTATTCAATAGCCAATCAACTATCACAACAAGGCCACTCTATAACAGTAATAGATAAAACAAGCGCTGATATACAAAAAATTAATGATAATTTAGATGCAAAAGGAATAGTGGGTATTGCAACTTATCCCAGTGTACTAGAGTTAGCTGACGCAAAGAATGCAGACATGATTATTGCAGTCACAAGAAATGATGAAACAAATATGATTGTTTGTCAAATTGCTCATTCTCTGTTTAATGTTTCTAGAAAAATTGCAAGAATAAGATCAAAGGAATTTTTGAATCCAACTTATAGTAATTTATTTAGCAAATCACATTTGCCAATTGATATAATAATCTCACCAGAATATGAAATTGCAAAATCATTATTAAGAAAAATTGAAGCTCCAGGTGCAATCGAGAGTTTTCCATTTGCTAATGATGCTGTTCGATTGATAGAAATTAATATTGACGAAAAATGTCACTTAATCAACACACCCTTACAAAAATTAACAGAATCTTTTTCTGATTTAAATGCAAATATTCTTGGTGTTCAAAGAGAAGATAAATTTTTAATTTTAAAGAAGAAAGATGTTTTGGTTCAAAATGATAAGGCGTTTATATTAACAGACTCAAAACAGGTTGATAGGACTATGAAAATATTTGGTAAAGATGAAAAAATTTCAGATAAGATTTTGATAATAGGTGGTGGTAATATTGGTTTTGATTTAGCAAAATCATTAGAAGATCTTCCAAGTAACCCAAGGATTAAAATTGTTGAAAAAAATGAAGAAAGGGCTCAATTCATAGCAAATGAATTAAATGAATCAATGGTCATTAAAGGCGATGGTTTAGATGAAAATATTTTAAAAGAGGTAAATCTTGAAGAAATCGATACTGTTTTATCAGTGACAAATGATGATGAGGTTAATTTGATGAGTGCATTATTATGTAAGAAAAAAAATATTAAAAGAGTAATAGCACTTGCTAATAGTCATAATTATAGTCTTTTACAATCTTCTTTAAAAATTGATGATATTGTAGATCCTAGAATGACTACTGTTTCAACAATTTTAAAACATGTTCACAA
>JAYNJZ010000002.1:0-8098 GCA_038110645.1 Candidatus Pelagibacteraceae bacterium | reverse complement strand
TCACAAAGGAAAAATAGATAGTGTCTTCACGCTTGATGATGGCGAATTTGAAATTATAGAAGCTAAAATTTTAGAAAATTCTGAGCTTGTAAATAAAACTTTAGAAAACTCATCAATTCCTGATGGAATAAAAATTGGAATTATTGTTAGAGATAAAAAAGTTTTTGTCCCCAAAAAAAGCTTTGAATTTAAATTAAATGATACTGTTATATTACTAACTTCTAGAAGTCAGCTAAAAAAAGTAGAGCAATTATTTCGTATTAGCGAATATTATTAAATCAAATAATGAACATTAAAGCTGCATTATATTATTTAGGAAAAATAAATTTTTTAATAATTTTTTTTAGTTTAGTAAATATTTTATATTGTATTTATTTTGATTTTAAAATTAATTTGCATATTTATTTTTTAACTTTGTTTTTTTCTATAATTTTTTATCTAGTCACCTTTAAATTGAAATTTAACGATAAAAATTATAGAGCTTATGATTTGATTATTTTTGCAGTTTTAGGATGGTTAATTTTACCATTGTTAACAACATTACCCTTTTGGTTTGGAAACTATGCAAATTTTTTAGATTCGTATTTTGAGTCGATTTCAGGATTTTCATCTTTTGGAGCTAGTATTTTTTCTGAAAAATTAAATTTATTAGATCCTCCTATTTTATTATGGAGAAGCTCAACTCAAATTATAGGTTCTATTTATTTTATTATGACAATAATTTTAGTTCTTGGAAATAGAGAAATAAATATCTATCCTTTAAAATTTATAACAATAAAAAAAGATACTCTTTTTTTTTCTAAAAATTTTAAAAATATTTTTAATAATACAGTATATGCGTATACTATAATTTTTCTTATATCTTTATTTTTATTAAATTTTACCGATCTAAGAATGTTAGATAAATTTAATTTATTATTAACAATTATTTCGACAGGGGGATTTGAATCTACTAAATTAATTTTATCTAATACTGACAAGTTAATTTTATCTTTTTTATTTTTATTATCATCTTTAAATATTTTTTTCATACTTGGTTTATTAAAAATTAATAATTCCTATAGTTATGATGAAGATAAATATTTTCTAATTTGTTTCTTACTTTTATTTTTTTTATTACTTTTTTTTAGTCAAAATAATAATATTTACGATATCTTAATTCAATTATCATCAGCCATATCAAATTCTGGTATTAATTTTGCGACTTATAATGAAAGTAGCATTACTTTTATTTTGTTATCAGCATCATTTATAGGTGGTTGTCTAGTGTCTTCCTCATCAGGATTTAAAATTACCAGAATATTGATTGTATTTAATAAAATTTATTATGAACTTTTAAAACTTTTAACTCCATCAGCTGTTATAAATTCAACAATTTTTAATTCTAATGAAAAAATTCAATCAAAAGATTTTTATTCATCTTGTCTTCTATTAATGTTTTATATCATTATTTTTATTTTATTTTCATTTTTACTGACTTTAGAGAATTTAAGCTTTGAAGATAGCTTTCTTACCTCGGTATTAATTACATTTAATACAGTTCCATCAACACTATTTTTAAGTAAAGAAATTATTTTTTCAAATTTTTCCAATATTTCATTATTATTCACAATTGTAATATTAATTTTTTCTAAAGTTACGCCCTTAAGCATTATAGCAATTATTAAATATAAATTTATGAGATGACGAAGATCTTTACAGTTTTCATAAAATTTTATATTAAAACCTAGAAGCGCCCTTAGCTCAGCTGGATAGAGCAACGGTTTTCTAAACCGTGGGTCCCGTGTTCGAGTCGCGGAGGGCGCGCCATTTAATATGTATTATGTCTACATGCTTTTGAGCAAAGATAATTTAAAACATACTTACGTTGGCTATACAAATAATCTTATAAAAAGGGTTAAGCTTCATAATACTGGAAATGGAGCAAAGTTTACAAGAGGTAGATCCTGGAAAGTAATTTATAAAAAAAAATTTGATAAAAAGTCTAAAGCAATAAAAGAAGAGTATAACCTTAAAAAAAACTACAAATTAAGAAAAAAAATTAAGGAAAAATATTTATAACCAATCTGGATATTTTAAATTTTTGGAATCTAAAAATTCTCTATTATAAATTTTAGATGCATATCTGGCACCGATATCACACAAAATAGTCACAATATTTTTTTTAGGCCCAATTTTTTTTCCAAGTTCAATTGCGCCAGCTACATTAATGCCAGATGACGCCCCTAAGCTTAAACCTTCGTATTTAAGAAGATCATAAATTATATCAAGTGCGTATTGGTCTTCTATTTGAAATGCTTCATCTACTTTAGCATCTTTAAAATTTTCAGTAATACGAGTTGTTCCTATTCCTTCTGTGATGGATTCTCCTGAAGTGCTAAGTTCATTCTTTTTAAAAAAATTATAAAGCGCTGACCCTTTTGGATCACTTAATCCAGTAATAATTTTTTTGTTTTTTTCTTTTAGACCCTCGGCAGTTCCTGCTAATGTGCCTCCGGTTCCCACAGAACAAATAAAAGCATCGACCTTATCATTTGTTTGTTTTAAAATTTCCTGAGCGGTTGTTTCTATATGTGCAATTTTATTGATTGTATTATCAAATTGATTAGCCCAATAAACTTTTTTACTAGATTTTTTTTCAAGCTCTAATGCAACAACTTTAGAATATTTTACATAATTTTTTGGATCGGCATATGGTACCGCTTCTACCTCAATTAGTTTGGCTCCAAGATTTTTAAGTGCATCTTTTTTTTCTTTAGATTGTGTCTTTGGAATAACTATTGTTGTATTAATATTATAATAGTTGGCAACCATGGCTATTCCAATTCCAGTATTCCCAGCTGTTCCTTCAACAATTGTTCCACCAGTTTCTAAAAGATTTTTTTTTATGGCGTTATTAATTATATATAAGGCGGCTCTATCCTTCACAGACAATCCAGGATTCAAAAATTCAGCTTTTCCGTAAATATTACACCCACTTAATTCCGATGGTTTTTTTAGGTATATTAATGGTGTATTTCCTATTAAATCAATTACAGAAGTTTTTTTCATTAACTTATTTTTTTAATAAAAAATTGTGTAACATCTGTATGATCTAAAGAAAAGCCAGTTTCACAATAATCTAAATAATAATTCCATAGTCTGTTAAATTTTTCATCAAAATTTAATAATTTTAGCTTTGGCCATGAATTATTAAAATTTTTTTTCCATTCTAGGAGTGTTCTTGAATAATCATATCCGAATGAAATCTTATGGTATAGTTTAAAACCATTATCTTTAAATAATTTTTTTAATATATTTTTTGTAGGTAACATTCCACCAGGGAAAATATATTTTTGAATAAAATCCACATTTTTTAAATATTTTGAAAAAGAATTTTCATTAATAGTTATTATTTGTAGACATGCAGTGCCATTTTTGTTTAAAAGTGAATTAAGTTTTTCAAAATAAGTTTTCCAATATTTTTTTCCAACAGCTTCAAACATTTCTATAGAAACAACATTACTGTATTTTTTTTTTATATTTCTATAGTCTTCAAAATAGATATTTTCATAGTTAGATTTTGTATAATCATATTGATTTTTACTTATGGTGTATCCATCAACATTAATATTTTTGTTTTTATTTTTTGCTCTATTTATAAAACCTCCCCAACCACAGCCTATTTCGCAAATATTGTTAGAAGAACCAATGTTAAGACTCTCAATAATAGAGTCGTATTTTTGCAATTGAGCTTCACTTAATAGAATATTTTTATTTTTAAATAATGCAGATGAATATGTCATTGTTTCATCTAACCATTCTCTATAAAAATTATTCCCAAGGTCATAATGAAAACTAATATTTTTTTTTGCTTGATTAATAGTATTTTTTTTAAAAATAAAATTTACACTTTCAATAATCTTATTATAAAAATTAGGCCTCCAATTCTTTTTTTTTAATTGTTGGTTTTTAAGAAGAATTTTTAACAAATTATTTAAATTTGATGTATCCCATTTTTTTGAGATATAACTTTCTGCAAAACCAAGATCTCCTCTTAAGACTAAATCTTTAAAAGCAGAACTATCATTAATAATGATATTAGATTCTAAATTTCCAGTTTTACCAATAAATTTTTTTTCAAAAATATTTCCAATATTAAATTTTATTTTTCCCCAAGATATTTTTTCAAATTCATTTTCAACTATTTTTTTAAAAAAATTCATCATGAGAAGCTATAATTATTTTTAATTTTTTTTTGTTTAAAATTAAACTTTCCTTTTTTAAAGAGTATTTTAATTGCTTGATAATGTATCATAATCATTATTTTTTGGGCAAAAAATATTCTTTTTAGAGCCATAAAAATTAAATTCTTGTCAGTTAAATTTTTAAATTTTATATTCATTCCAGTATAGAGCTCTTCCTTTTTGCTCAAAGCATTAATCAATATTTTCAATCCATTTTTTTTATAAATAATTTTAAAAAAGTATTTTAAGTTCATTTTTAAAAAAGGGGAAACATAAAACTTTTTGTTTATGATATGTTTATTTAGATTTTTTTGATTAATTCTTTTGAAATACATATGCTTTTCATGATGGGTATTTTTTACTTCATAAATCATAAATTCAACCTTTTTTTTATGACTGACAAAATATATTGATATTGGATTAAATATATAACCAAAAAATTTAGGTGAAGTAAGAAGGTGAACCGTATAATTTTTCTTAGTTTTATAATTTTTACTGATCTGTTTTATTATAAACGAGTATAAATTTCCTTTTAGATTTCCGTAGTCTTTAAAATTAATACTAAAAATATTAAATTTATCTAAAGATAAAAATTTAAGATTTTTTAACTTCTCAGTTTTTTCAATATCAAACAATATAGAACAGATTATATAATTAAAATAATTTTTGAAAGGAATCGTGCGTTTATGAAAAACTTCATTCTCACATAAATAATTATTAAACATTTATTATTTTTTTTACTTTTAAAGCAGATTTAACACCATCTTCATGAAAACCGTACCCAAGCCAAGCTCCCGCAAACCATATGTCATTAATTCCTTGTGCATTATTGTTAAGTTTAGAAATTTCCTCAACAGATTTTGTAAAAAGAGGATGTTCATAAATTATTTCTTTAATTATAAATTTTTTATCAATTTTATTGAAATTTAATGTAACAAAAATGTTTTTCTTACATTTAAGATTTTGTAAAAGATTCATCCAGTATGTTAAAATTAAGCTCTTATTGTTATAAAGATAATTCCATGATGACCAATTTTTAAATTTTTTAGGCATCAAACTCTTATCTGTATGAATGCAGATTTTATTTTTTTGATATTTAACAGAATTGATAAGCTTTAGTTGTTTTCTCTCAGGTTTTTTTAATATTTTTTTTATTTGATTTGTATGATTTGCTAAAATTAGACAGTCATATTTAATTTTTTTTTTATTTGAGGTTTTTATATATTTTTTATTTTGATTTATTTCTATCACTTTTTCATTCAAGTATATTTTTGGTTTTACAATTTTTACTATTTTTTTTATGTAAGATTTACTACCATCTTTAATAGTAAACCATATTGGTCTTTTAGATATAATATTATTTAAACCGTGGTTTTTAAAAAAATTTAAAATAAAAGATGTATTGTAATTTTTGATATCTTTTAAATTTGAGGACCATATCGATGCACACATAGGTAGAAAATATAAATTAATAAAATTTTTAGAAAATTTGTTTTTTTTTAAAAAATTTTTTAACTTCATATCTTTTTTAATTTGATTATTTTCACATATTTTTGTGAATCTAATAATATCAATTAGTATTCTGATATATCTAAATGAGAACAGATTCTTAAGGTCAAAAATTGTTTTAAAATCTTTCCCAGCCCACTCATAGTTTTCCTTTTTATTTGTTACTGAAAATGACATATTGCTTTTTTGGTACTGAACATTGATTTTGTTTATTAAATTTAAAAAATTTGGATAATTTTTATTATTAAAGACTATAAAACCACTATCAAAATATGTTTTTTCATCTTTTAAAAAATGAGTGTGGGTATGCCCACCCAGATAATCATTTTGTTCAATAATTGTAATTTTAAATTTGTTTCTTAAAAAATATGCACTAGCTAAACCTGATATCCCAGATCCAATTATTACTAATTTTTTCATTTTTTTGTTTGTTCGAATGCTATTAATGCAGCCTGTCTTGCCTTAGCATGTTCAACAATAGGTTCATAATAATCTGTTTTTAAATTGAAATGAATTTTCTGAGCTTCTTCAACAGGAAGTTCCCAAGGTTTGTGTATATATTTTTTTGGAATATTTTTTAACTTAGGTATCCATCTTTTTACGAATATACCTTCAGAGTCAAATTTTTCTCCTTGAGTCATTGGATTAAAAATACGAAAGTATGGAGCCGCATCTGCACCGCATCCAGCAATCCATTGCCATCCAGAAACATTATTGGCGGTATCGTAATCAAGAAGCGTATCTTTAAAATATTTTTCACCTTCTATCCAATTTATTCTTAAATGTTTAACAAGAAACGAACCTGTAACCATTCTTAATCTATTATGCATCCATCCTGTTTCATAAAGTTGTCTCATAGCAGCATCAATTATAGGATATCCTGTTTTTCCTTCTTTCCATTTTTTCAGATGTTCTTTATTTTTTGACCATGGAAATTTATCAAAATTTTTTCTTAAATTTTTTTTAATCATTTCTGGAAAATGATTGATTAAATGATAAGCAAATTCTCTCCACCCAATTTCATTTATAAATTTTCGAGTATTAACATTTTTTTTATCTATTAAATAATATTTATGAAAAATTTCTCTAGAGCTTATTTCTCCAAAAGCTAAATGAGGAGATAATTTGGAAGTACCCTCGATGCCAGGGTAATCTCTATTTTTTTCATAATTAAATATTTCATTATTAATAAATTTATTGATTTTATTATTTGCTTCAAACTCTCCTGTTTGCCAATATTTTTCAAATTTTTTATACCATTTTTTTTTAGGAAGTATTTTTTCAAACTCTTTATAATTTTTGTTACCAATTTTTATTAATTTTATTTTATTATTTTTGTAATTATATTTCTTGAGATACAATTCCTCTTCATTTCTCCAGAAAGGTGTGAAAACTTGAAAAGGAGTATCATCTTTTTTGCGTGTTTCCGAAGGATTTAACAATAAATTAGAGCTATATATTTTATATTCAATATTGTTTTTATTTAATATTCTAATTATATTATTTTCAATTTCTATTTCATCGGGCAGATATACTTTGTTCCATATAAGTTTATTTACTTTAAATTTTTTAATAATTTTTTTAATTGCATTAAATTCATCATTTAATTCGAAATGAAAATTATAATTTTTTTTTTCCAAATTGTTTCTAAAATTAGTTAAAGATTTGTATAACCACCATTTTTGAGCAGATCGATTTTTAAATTTTTCTTCATCGTAGGAAAAAAAACATAATTTTTTATCTTTATAGTTTGAAAAATAGGTTAAGCTTTCATTATCTATGAAGCGAAAATCATTTCTAATCCAATAAATAAGCATAATTTTATAAAAAAAACTGTTAATTCAGTAACAAAATCAAGACAATTTTTATATATTTTTTATATTTTTTTTGTTGCCATAAATGTGAAAAAGGTATTTAACATTGTGAAAAAGGGAGACATTGGTGAGTGCACAGCTAAACCAACATTTAGGTAAAAAGCTTCGATTAAGAAGGACTTCTCTAGGATTAACACAAACACAAGTAGCTAAGGCCATTAACGTAACATTTCAGCAGATTCAAAAGTACGAAAAAGGAACAAATGGTGTTAGTTCTGCACGATTGTTGCAGTTAGCAAGTTTCTTAAAAGTGCCTATAAAATATTTTTTTGAGGATTATCAAGATTTTTCTTCTGCGAATGAAGAAAATCTATCTACAAAAGAGCTAAACTATAGTTTTTTAGTTAGAATGTTTAACGATCTTGAACCTCAGCAAAAAGAAAAATTGTTAGAAGTTCTTGGAGACAATAAGAATTTTAGAAAAGCTATCTAGTTTGGCTCCCCGGGCCGGACTCGAACCAGCGACCGAGCGGTTAACAGCCGCTTGCT
>JAYNJZ010000001.1:0-44529 GCA_038110645.1 Candidatus Pelagibacteraceae bacterium | reverse complement strand
AAAAAATAATAGATTTGAAACCAGATGGAGTTTTTTTATCAAATGGTCCAGGGGATCCAGAAGCAACATCTAGATTTGCAAAAGAAACAATAAAAAAAATATTAAATAAAAAAATTCCAATTTTTGGTATTTGTTTAGGACATCAGCTTCTTGCTCATGCATTAGGCTGCAAAACTATTAAAATGCACCAAGGCCATCGTGGAGCTAATCATCCAGTTAAAAATTTAAAAAATAATTTAGTTGAAATTACATCGCAAAATCATGGTTTTGAAGTTGATAAAAAAAATATACCAAGTGAAGTAGAGGTTACACATCTTTCATTATTTGATCAGTCAATTGAAGGAATAAAATCAAAAAAATTTAATGCGTTTTCAGTTCAATATCATCCCGAAGCAAGTCCTGGTCCACATGATAGTCATTATTTATTTTTGGATTTTATTAAGGAAGTAGAAAAATATGCCAAAAAGAACTGATATCAATAAAATCATGATAATTGGAGCTGGTCCAATTGTAATTGGTCAAGCATGTGAGTTTGATTACTCGGGATCTCAAGCTTGTAAGGCTTTAAGACAAGAGGGTTATAAAATTATTTTAGTAAATTCAAATCCTGCAACTATAATGACTGATCCTAATGTAGCGGATATTACTTACATTGAGCCTATAAACGATCAAGTCTTAGAAGAAATAATTAAAAAAGAAACACCTGATGCAATTTTACCAACAATGGGTGGTCAAACAGGTCTTAATGCAGCCATGAGCCTTGATAAAAAAGGAATATTAAAAAAATACAATGTAGAACTCATTGGTGCAAATGCAGAGGCTATTGATAATGCAGAGAATAGAGAAAAATTTAAGAAAAATATGAATGATATTGGCCTTGAGTCTGCAAGATCATTTATATGTAGAAGTGAAAAGGATGCAAAAGAGGCATTTAAACAAATTGGTATTCCATCAATCATTAGACCATCCTTTACCTTAGGTGGAACTGGTGGAGGTGTAGCAAATACTGAAGAAGATTTTTATAGAATAGTAAAAAATGGTTTAGATTTATCTCCAACTAATGAAGTTTTGGTTGAAGAGTCACTTGTTGGATGGAAAGAATTTGAAATGGAAGTGGTCAGAGATAAAAAAGATAATAGCATTATAATATGCTCAATAGAAAATCTAGATCCTATGGGAATCCATACCGGTGATTCAATTACTGTTGCTCCCGCTTTGACATTAACAGATAAAGAGTATCAAGTTATGAGAAATGCATCCATTGCCTGCTTAAGAAAAATTGGAGTAGAAACTGGAGGTTCAAATGTTCAATTTGCTATCAATCCAAAAGATGGAAGGATGATTGTCATTGAAATGAATCCTAGAGTATCTAGATCTTCTGCTCTTGCATCTAAAGCAACAGGATTTCCTATTGCTAAAGTAGCAGCTAAACTCGCGGTTGGTTATACCTTGGATGAAATTCAAAATGATATCACTAAAGTAACCCCGGCATCATTTGAACCTACCATTGATTATATTGTCACTAAAATTCCTAGATTTGCTTTTGAAAAATTTAAAAAAAGCAAAGCTGAACTTGGTACTGCAATGAAATCAGTCGGTGAAAGCATGTCAATTGGTAGAAATTTCAAAGAGTCTTTGCAAAAAGCATTGGTCTCTCTAGAAGTGGGCTTAAATGGCCTTGATAGCATTGATAGTGATTTAGAAAATATTAAAGAAAAATTAAAAACAAATATTCCCCTAAGAATTTTATATGTTGCAGAAGCTTTTAGGAAAGGTTTAGATTTAGAAAAAGTATATCAATTATGCAAAATTGATCATTGGTTTTTAAGACAAATTAAAGAAATTATTGAAGCTGAAAATTTAATCATGAATAATGATCTTGATAGAGAAAATTTCAAATTAATAAAATCATTGGGTTTTTCTGATCAAAAAATTGCAGAACTCTCAAATAAATCTATTGATCAAATTGAAGAGTTTAAAAATAAAAATAATATCAATATTGCATATAAAAAAGTTGATACATGTGCAGCTGAATTCTCTTCACTTACACCTTATATGTACTCTACATATGATCATGGACTAAACTCTAATGGAGAGTGTGAGGCTAACCCTACTGACAAAGAAAAAATTGTTATTATTGGGGGTGGACCAAATAGAATTGGTCAGGGAATTGAGTTTGATTATTGTTGCTGCCAAGCAAGTTTTTCACTTAAAGAAATGGGCTATGAAACTGTAATGATTAATTGTAACCCTGAAACTGTATCTACAGATTATGACACAAGTGACAGATTATATTTTGAACCATTAATAGATGAATATATTATTGAAATTTTAAAAAAAGAGAGCTCTAAAGGAAAAATTAAGGGTGTGATCGTTCAATTTGGTGGACAAACACCTATTAAACTTGCAAAAAAAATTCATCAATCAGGTTTTCCGATTTTAGGTACACAACTAGAGTCAATTGATACAGCAGAAGATAGAGAAAAATTTAATCAAGTAGTTAACGAGTTAAAGTTAAAACAAGCAGAAAGTGGTCTTGCAAGAGGAAAGGAAGAGGCTAAAAAAATTATAGCAAATATTGGTTATCCAGTTGTCATTAGACCTTCATATGTATTGGGTGGCCGTGCAATGGAAATTGTTCATGATGACGAACAATTTAATGCTTATATAGATGAAGCAGTGCAAGTATCTGGGGATAGCCCAGTTTTAATTGATAAATTTTTAAATGACGCAATAGAAATTGATGTAGACGCAGTTTGCGATGGTAAAGAAGTTTTTATTGCAGGAATTATGGAACACATTGAAGAAGCCGGAATCCATTCTGGTGACTCTGCTTGCTGTATTCCACCATTTTCATTAAATCAAAAATTAATTGACGAATTAAAAAAACAAACAACTTCTCTAGCAAAAAAACTTAAAGTTGTTGGTTTAATTAATATTCAATTTGCAATAAGAGGCTCGGAAATCTTTATTTTAGAAGTTAATCCAAGAGCAAGTAGAACAGTACCTTATGTTTCAAAAGCTTTAAATATTCCAGTTGCCAAAATTGCTTCACAAATTATGGCTGGTAAAAAATTAACTGATTTTAAAAACTTGAACAAAAAACTAAATATTTTTGCAATCAAAGAGGCCGTTTTTCCTTTTAATAAATTTCCAGAAGTAGACACGATTCTTGGGCCAGAGATGAAATCAACTGGAGAGGCTATGGGTATAGATAGTGATTTTGGAATGGCTTTTGCAAAAAGCCAAATGTCAGCAGGTAATGATTTGCCAATTACAGGTTCAGCTTTCATCTCTGTAAAAGATGATGATAAAGAAAAAGTTTGCGAATATGCAAAAAAATTATTTGAAATGGGGTTTAAAATTATTGGAACAGGACGTACAGCCGACACTTTAAATAAAAATGGCATTAAATGTGAAAAAATAAATAAAGTAAGACAAGGAAGTCCTCACATTGTTGAATATTTAGATGATAAAAAAATATCTTTAGTCATTAACACAACATCAGAAAAAAAATCCATTGAAGACTCATGGTCTTTAAGAAGAGCAGCGCTTAATAATAAAATACCGTATTTTACAACACTTGCTGGAGCAAAAGCATGCACTCAAGCAATTAATTCTCTAAAAAACAAAAATATTGAAATTAAAAGAATTCAAGAATTGTAACTATTTTTCTACTGGATAATCAGTCTTAAAAGTTACATAGTTTATTTGCAAACAACGTCTTTCATCTTTAATAGCTTTTTTTTCTAAACCATGCCAACTATTTTCATCTGTAGTGAAAATATAACCATAATTATCTTTATAAGGAACTGTGTAAACTTTTTCTAATTTATCATTGTAAAAATCAGTACCCAGCTCTTCTGACTCATTATTTCGATTAACAAATAGCATTGATGACATCAATTTTTCTTTAATATCGCAATGTGGTTTGAGCCAAAAGCCTTTTCGATCACAACATATCTCAACACGAACGAATGCATTTGATAAGTCTTTGCCAATCATTTTTCCAATAAATTCATGAGTTTCTTTTTTTTGAAGTTCTTTAACTAATTTTAAAATCTCTGGATAATTTTTCTCATTTTCTTTTGTTACAAAGCATCTAAATTTTAATGCTTTACCGCCAGTTTTTATACCTTCTCGTAATTTACCGTCACCCCCATCAATTGCCCTAGTTCCATCATATTCAATGTTATGTGCGGTTGGATCATCTAATTTAGCATTATAAAGTTCATTTATCATTTCTTCAGTTAAAGGTTTTTCAAATTCCCAATACCTAAAAGGATTAGTGCCGTGTTTACTATTTTTGACAGATTCTAAAATGCTCATTTATTTTTAATTATAATTTCTGATATTCTTTTAGTCTCATATAATTTTTGATAAGTCCAGTTGTCAATTGTACCTTCAAAAAAGCGAATAATACCAAGATCCTTAAATAATTTAAAAAATCTTTGAAATCTATAATCATTTTTAACAGAATTTAATTTAACGACATAAATAGGTTTTTCGGTAATGGCTGATTCGGAAATCATAGAAGTAGAGTCACAAGTTACAAAAATATGAGACGCCTCTGATAAATATTTAATATAATTTATTTTTTTTAAGCTAAAATCATAATTAAATTTTAAGTCTTTAAATTCTTTTTTTATACTTTCAAATAAATCTGCGGGTGTTCTTCTTGATGCTACAATATTTATTTTATCAATACTTTTATCTTGAGATAGTTGTTTTAAAACCTTCTCTATATCTTTAAGCAAAAAACTATAATATTTATTTGGCCCACCTAATATAAAAGAAATAATTTTATCATTATTAAAATTAGAATTTTCAATTTCGTCTTCGCCTAAATAATGCAAAGCTCCTTTTGATATAAGGACATTGTTACCTTTTACTAGATTATCATGTTCAGGTGTAATAACAAAATTAAAATGACTTGATGAAACTTTAGGATCTTGAATATGAATATTTTTAATTTCTTTATTATATTTTTCTTTGAAATATCTTTTTAAAACTATATTTGGAATAACACTTTTTCTTCCACATGAAATTATATAATCTGGAATAGTATCAATGCCTTCTGTTAATTCTTTAAAATTAAAAAATGACTTAATTTTTGGAGTAATGGTTGGAGGAAAAAGTTTAGAAAAAAAAGGTAAAACTACCTTTTTATGATCAAAGGTTGTATTTAAAGCTTTAGCCAAACCTTCTACCTGGCTTATCATGCCGTGAGCACCTTCTGTGAGTAACCATGAGTGTAATGCTTTCATTATTATAAATATTATTTTAATAAATTGTTTCGATAAACTAATCAAATGAGTCAGAATAAAGAACATAAAACAAAAGTTTTAATCATAGGATCTGGTCCAGCCGGATATAGTGCCGCTATTTATGCATCGAGAGCAATGTTAGAGCCAATACTTGTAACTGGGATGGAACAAGGTGGTCAACTCACTACAACTACAGATGTTGAGAATTATCCTGGTTTCTCTAATGTTATCCAGGGTCCTTGGTTGATGGAAGAAATGAAAAAACAAGCAGAGCACGTTGGTACAAGATTTATTACCGATATTATAAAAGATGTTGATTTATCAAAAAAACCTTTTGTAAGTATTGGTGAAAATGGAAATAAAATTATTTCAGATACTGTAATTATTTCTACTGGAGCTCAAGCAAAGTGGCTTGGTATCGAGAATGAAGATAAACTTAAAGGATTCGGTGTCAGTGCATGCGCAACTTGTGATGGTTTTTTTTATAAAAATAAAGAAGTAGCAGTTGTAGGTGGTGGAAATACTGCTGTAGAAGAAGCGTTATTTTTAACTAATTTTGCATCAAAAGTTTTTTTAATTCACAGAAGAAATGAACTAAGAGCAGAAAAAATGTTACAAAAAAAACTTTTAGAAAATAAAAAAATAGAAATGGTTTGGGATACAGTTTTAGAGAAAATTAATGGAACAGAGAATCCAAAAAACTTAGAGTCTTTATCTTTAAAAAACATTAAAAATAACGAAACAAGAGAATTAAAAGTTCATGGACTCTTTGTGGCAATAGGACATAAGCCATCAACAAATATTTTTAAAAATAAAGTCAAAATGGATAATGAAGGTTATATAATTACAAAACCAGATTCTACAGCAACTAATGTTGATGGAGTTTTTGCCGCTGGTGATGTCAAAGATAAAATATTTAGACAGGCTATAACTGCTGCTGGCATGGGTTGTATGGCTGCATTAGAAGCTGAAAAATTATTAAATCACTAAGATAGATCAGAACAAAAATCTGAAATTCTTTTAATTGCTTTTTCTAAATTTTCCATTGAAGTTGCATAAGAAATCCTAAAAAAACCCTCTAATCCAAAAGCTGAACCCTGCACGACAGCTACACCAGTTTTTTCTAAAAGCTTGGTCACAAAATCAGTATCACTATTAATTGCTCCGAGTTCCTTGTGCTTTTTTCCAATACAACCTTTACAACTTGGAAAAACATAAAATGCACCTTGAGGATTTAAACAATTTATTCCTTCAATTTGATTAAGGGCATTTACAACAAAATCTCTTCTTTCCTTAAAAGCTTTGCCTCTATCTTTAATAAAACTTTGATCGCCATTTAATGCCTCTACAGCAGCTGCCTGGCTAATAGATGAGGGGTTGGTTGTGGATTGAGATTGAATTTTAGCCATTGCTTTAATTAGATCGGCTGGTCCACCAGCATAACCTATTCTCCATCCAGTCATAGCATAAGATTTACTTACACCATTTATTGTTAATACTCTTTTGAAAATTTTTTTATTTTGTGCAATCGTATAAAATTTAAAGTTATCGTAAACTACATGTTCATAGATATCATCACTCATAACCATAACGTTTGGAAATTCCTCTAGTACATTTGCTATTTCATCCAGCTCTTCTTTTGTATAACAGGCGCCAGTTGGGTTAGAAGGTGAATTCAAAATAATCCACTTTGTTTTATCTGTCAGGTTTTTTTTTAATTTTTCTATTGTTATTTTAAATTGATCGTTTTCATCACACAAAACAATTTTAGGAGTACCACCTGCTAACAAAACAATATCAGGATAAGAAACCCAGTAGGGTGCAGGTATTAGCACTTCATCTCCAGGATTTATTGATGCAAGAATAGCATTAAAAATTACTTGCTTACCTCCAGCACCAACACTAATTTCCTCACGAGAAAAATTTATGCTATTTTCTTTTTTGAATTTATTAATTATTGCATCTTTAAGATTAGGGGTGCCATCAACAGCTGTATACTTTGTATCACCGTTTTTAATTGCATCAATTGCTGCTTTTTTTATATTATCTGGGGTGTCAAAATCAGGTTCTCCTGCGCCCAACGCAACAACATCTACACCGCTAGCCTTTAACTCTCTAGCTTTTTGAGTTACAGCTATGGTAGGAGAAGGTTTTATTCTAGATAAAGAACTTGATAGAATAGTCATTTAAAATGTCATTATTAGATACAATTAATAATAAAGAAAGCAACCCAACAAATCAGTTTGCTGTTAGCAAACTTGAAGGCGGAAAGTCTTTTAAAATAACTAGTGATTTTAAACCATCAGGAGACCAACCAACAGCAATAAAAGAGCTTTGTGAAGGCTTAAATCAAGAAGAAAAAAATCAAGTTTTATTAGGTGTCACAGGATCTGGAAAAACATTTACCATGGCTAAAATCATAGAAACTCTTAATAGACCAGCTTTAATTTTAGCACCAAATAAAACTCTTGCCGCTCAATTGTATGGTGAAATGAAAAGTTTTTTTGCTAATAACTCTGTTGAATACTTTGTTTCTTATTATGATTATTATACTCCTGAAGCTTATGTTCCAAGGTCTGACACATATATTGAAAAAGAGTCTTCAATCAATGAACAAATTGATCGTATGAGACACTCAGCAACAAGGTCTCTTTTGGAAAAGGATGATGTAATAATAGTATCAAGTGTATCCTGTATTTATGGTTTAGGTTCAGCAGAGTCATATAGTAAAATGACTTTCACTTTCATAAAAAATGAAACTTATGAAAGAGAACAAATTATAAAAGGTTTAATTGAATTACAGTATAAAAGAAATGATCAAAATTTTCAAAGAGGGACATTTAGAGTTAGGGGTGAAAATATTGAAATATTTCCATCACACCTGGAAGATAGAGCATGGAAATTAAATCTTGATGAAGGTAAATTAATTTCTATTAAAGAATTTGATCCTTTAACTGGAGATAAAACTGAAGATTTAAATATAATTAAAGTATACGCAAACAGTCACTATATAACTCCTAGACCAACAGTAAATCAAGCAATCAAACAAATTAGAGAGGAACTTAGAGTTGCTATTGACCAATTTAGATCAGAAAATAAATTATTAGAAGCTCAACGAATTGAGGAGAGAACTAGATTTGATCTTGAAATGATTGAAGCTACAGGATCATGTTCTGGCATAGAAAATTATTCGAGATTTTTATCTGGTAGAAAAAAAGGAGAGCCACCTCCTACTCTATTTGAATATTTGCCAGATAATGCGTTAGTATTTGTTGATGAAAGTCATGTTACAGTTCCACAATTAAATGGAATGTATAAAGGTGACTACACTAGAAAAAAAACACTTTCAGATTATGGTTTTAGATTACCTTCATGTATGGACAATAGACCTTTAAAATTTGAAGAATGGAATCTAATGCGCCCTCAAACAGTTTTTGTTTCTGCAACGCCTGGTCCATGGGAGTTAGAGCAAACAAAAGGTGTCTTTGCTGAACAAATCATAAGACCAACTGGACTTATTGATCCTGAAGTAGAGATCAGACCAGCAAAAAACCAAGTTGATGACTTATTAAATGAGTGCATAAAAATTACAAAAAAAAACCAGAGAGTACTAGTAACTACACTTACAAAAAAAATGGCAGAGGATCTGACTGAATATCTTGATGAAAATGGAATGAAAGTTAGATACATGCATTCAGATATTGATACTCTTGAGAGAATTGAAATTATTAGAGATTTAAGACTAGGTCACTTTGATATTCTAGTTGGTATCAACCTTTTAAGAGAAGGTTTGGATATACCGGAATGTGCTTTAGTTGCAATTTTAGATGCAGATAAAGAGGGTTTTTTACGCTCCGAAACCTCTTTAGTTCAAACTATTGGTAGAGCTGCAAGAAATATCGAAGGAAAGGTTATTCTCTATGCAGATAAAAAAACTAAAAGTATCATTAAAGCCATTGACGAAACAGACAGAAGAAGAAGAAAACAACAAGAATATAATTTAAAAAATAATATCAATGCAGCTTCAATTAAAAAAGAAATTAGTGATATTTTAGAGAGTGTTTACGAAAAAGATTATTTAAACACAGATAAATTTGTTAAACCTGGCCATAACCTTAAAAAACATATGAAAGCACTTAAGAAAGATATGCAAAATGCTGCTGATAATCTAGAATTTGAAAAAGCAGCCGAAATAAGAGATGAAATTAGAAAATTAGAACAATCTGATATGGGTTTAACTGTAAATTCATTCACAAAAAATTATAATTCTAAAAACATAGGTCGCTCAACACAAGGCAGAGCTGGAACTAAAGCGGGAAGGCGTTTTAAAAAGAAATGAATATTCTAATTACAGGAGCTAGCAAAAGAATAGGAAAAGAAATTGCAATTAATTTTGCTAAAAAAGGATTTAATATAATTTTACATTATAACAAATCAAAATTTGAAGCAAAAAAAACTGCAAAAGAAATAGGAAAATTTACCAAATGTTTAATTATAAAAGCAGATTTAAATAACAGCAACTCAACAAAAAATATTTTTAAAATAGCCAGAAAAAAATTTGGTATTATTAATCATCTAATCAATTGTGCCTCAATATTTGAGAATGATGACCTAAAAAAGTTTGATGAAAAAAGTTGGGATAAACATATAAATATTAATGCTAAAGCTCCCGCAATTTTAATTTCAGAATTTTCAAAACAAAAATTAAAAAATAAAGATAACTACTCTATTATAAATATTCTCGACCAGAGAGTATTTAAATTAACACCGTATTTTTTTTCATACACAGTAAGTAAAATGATACTTTTTAATATTACAACGACTGCTGCTATGCGGTTAGCGCCTAATATAAGAGTAAATGCAATAGCTCCCGGTCCGGTTATTAAAAATACAAGGCAATCTAATTCTCATTTTACAAAACAATTTAAAAATACTCTTTTAAAGAAGCAAGTTGATAAAAAAGAAATTTTCAATGCTTGCAAATTTTTGATTGAAAATAAGTCTATAACTGGTCAATCAATTGCAGTAGATAGTGGCCAAAGTCTAAACTGGGAAACAAAAGATTTAATAAATATTTATGAGTGAAAAAAAAATAATTCATTTAAAAGAGCAGTTTTTTAGTGAAGAAGCAGCAGTTTTGATTAATGATTTAAATTTAAATGTAAAGTTTGGCTTTTATGAACATGAAAAATTAAAAAAACAAAAACTAATTTTTAATATCAAACTTTTTATTGAACCAGACAAATATAGTGACAAAGATTTACAAGAAATAGTAGATTATGACAAAGTTATAAAAATAATTAAAAATATTTTAAAAGATCAAATAAATTTTTTGGAAACACTTGCAGATAGAATTATAAAAAAAATATTTGAAGACAGTAGAATTTATAAAATTTATATTAAAATCGAAAAACCGGATGCGATTAAAGAATGCAAAAGTGTTGGTTATACAATAACAAAAAAAAGGAATTCTTAAATGAATTCACTTGATGTAGGTAAAAAAGTTTTTAAAGATAAGTCAAAACTTTGCTCTAATAGTCCAGGTGTTTATCAGGTTTATGACTCCAGCAACAAAATTATTTATGTAGGTAAAGCTAAAAACCTTCCAAAAAGATTGGCAAACTATTCATCTGGTACCACTCAACCAATAAGAACCGAGAGAATGATTGCAGCGGTTTGTCGAATAGATACAATTAGTACATTAAATGAATCTGAAGCCCTATTGCTAGAGGCTAATTTAATTAAAAAAAATAAACCTAAATATAATGTATTGTTAAAGGATGATAAATCTTTTCCATATATTCAAATTAGACAAGATCATCAATTTCCACAAATTACGAAATTCAGAGGAAAACATAATGATAAAGACATTTACTTTGGACCATTCGCATCAATTGCTTCTGCAAATTGGACTATAAAAATGTTACAAAAAGTTTTTCAATTGAGGGTGTGTGATGACAACACATTTAAAGGTAGAGCAAGGCCTTGTATTCTTTATCAAATTAAAAGATGTTCTGGCCCATGTACAAACGAAATTACTCAAGAAAATTATAACATTACTGTAGATGAATGTGTTCAGTTTTTAAATGGAAAAACAAGAGATATTCAGAAAAAATTATCTTCGGAAATGGAAAAATCAAGTAAAGAACTTGATTATGAAAGAGCGGCTATTTTAAGAGATAGAATTAAATCATTAACCTATATTCAGTCGTCTCAAAAAATTCAAAAAAATAATTTAAAAAATGCTGATTTAATTGTTTCATTTAGAAGAGAAAATATTACATGCATAGTCGTTTTTTTTTATAGATCTAAGCAAAATTGGGGAAGTCAATATTATTACCCAAAACATGATCATGAAGATAGTGATAGCCATATTTTGAAATCTTTTTTAATGCAATTTTATGATAACAAAGAACCTCCTGAGGAAATTGTCATAAATTTTTCTCCAGAAAATGAAAAATTAATTACTAAGGCTCTAGAAAAAAAATATAAAAAAAAAATTTCTATAAAAATCGATTCTAAAAGTTCAATGGTTAAAAATGCTTTAAAAAATGCTGAAGAACAATTGCAACTTAAAATTTTATCACAAGATAAAAATCATGATCTTTTAATCTCATTGGGAGAAAAATTTAATTTAAATTTTACGCCAAGTTTAATCGAGGTCTATGATAATAGCCATAATCAAGGTGATAGTAATATAGGCGCATTAATAGCCTTTGGGAAAGATGGTTTTATAAAAAATAGATATAGAAAATTTAATATAAAAAATAAAAAAATTAAATCAAATGACGATTATGGTATGATGTCAGAAATAATCGAAAGAAGATTTTCAAAAATTAAAAATATTGATGAGAATACCCCTGATTTAATTTTAATAGATGGAGGAAAGGGTCAATACTCAGTTGTTAGAAATAAACTAAATGACCTTGGTTTCCATGAATTAAAAATTATCGCAATTTCAAAAGGTAAAGAAAGAAACAAAGGTAATGAAAAATTTATTACAGAAAATGGATTGGTTAATTTAAAAAAAAATGATCCTGTTTTATTTTTAATGCAACGAATTCGTGATGAAGCACATAGATTTGCAATTACAACACATCGTAAGAAAAAATCTAAAAATCTTTTTAAGTCTCCTCTTGAAGAGATTGATGGAATTGGCACTAGAAGAAAAAGAGCTTTACTCAATCACTTTGGGTCAGCAAAAGCAATTGAAGGTGCGAGCTTAGATGATATAAAAAATGTCGAAGGTATAAATGACTCTATTGCAGAAAAAGTTTATAATTACTTTCACCGTAAGAAAAATATTTTATGATGTTAAAAATACCTAATATTTTAACGATTGGTCGTATTATTTTGGTACCAATTTTGGTTTTTGTTTTTTTCTTACCGGGTTCATTAGGTGATTGGTTAGCATGTGGAATTTTCGTGCTTGCAAGTTTTACTGATTTTGTTGATGGTTTTTTAGCTAGATTACTTAAGCAGCAATCACGACTTGGTGAAATGCTAGATCCTATCGCTGATAAAATTATTGTAGTCACCGCCCTAATTCTTTTAGTTAAGAATGATACAATTTCAAATACGAATATTATTGCTGCAATTATAATACTTTGTAGAGAAATATTGGTATCTGGTCTTAGAGAATATTTAGCTAAATTTAAGTTAAAAATGCCCGTATCACAACTTGCTAAAGTAAAAACTTTTTTACAGATGTTTTCTATATCAATTTTACTTGCTGGAAATTCTGGAAATAAATTATTGGGAGGATATGGACTTGATATAGGAATTGTTTTGCTTTGGGCGTCTGCTGTATTAACTGTTTATACAGGTTACGATTATATAAAAAAAGGAATTGACCACGCGCTTGATTAAGCAATTACTTTTTTGCTATTGACGATCTCTAGATATTTATCAAAAAACTCGTTAATTGATTTAACAACTTTAAACTTATAATCTCCTATCTGAGAAACTGGAGTAACTTCTGCGGCAGTACCAGTTAAAAAACATCCATCAAAATTCTTTAACTCTTCTAGTTTTATTTTTCTTTCAATAATTTTAAATCCTTTATTTTTCGCTATATCAATTATAGTTCTCCTTGTGATACCATCTAAAAAACAATCAGGTGTTGGAGTATGAATTTCATTAGAACTTTCTATAATAAAAAAAATATTTGCTCCAGTTGCTTCTGCGACAAAATCCTGATGATCAAGCATTAATGAATCATTATATCCATCTTTTTCCGCTTCGTGTTTTGATAAAGTACAAATCATATATAAACCTGCTGCTTTAGTATCCCATGGTATAGTATTTGGCGCTGGCCTTCTCCATTTTGAAACATTTAATTTAATTCCATTTTCTTTTATCTTAGGATCAAAATATGACCCCCATTCCCAAGCTGCTATTGCAAAATGTATTTTATTTTTTTGAGCAGAAATAGCCATCATTTCACTACCTCTCCATGCTACTGGTCTAACATATCCATTTTTGATATTTTGTATTTTTATTATTTCATTACAAGCTTGATCAATTTGATCTGTAGAATAAGGAATTTCAAAACCCATTCTTTTTGCAGAATAAATTAACCTTTCAGTGTGCTCTCTTAATTTAAATATTTCTCCATTGTAAACTCTTTCACCCTCGAATACACAGCTCGCATAATGTAACCCATGAGTTAACACATGCAGCTTTGCATCTTGCCAATCTATAACTTGGCCATTAAACCAAATTTTTCCTTTTCTTTTATCGTAAGGGATAGATTCCATATTGAAATATGGATAGAAATTATATTTGAATGTAATATAAGTCAATAAAACTGACTAATTTCTAATGCTTAAAGACTTCCTGTATTTAAAAGAAAAAAACTTAAAAGACGTAATTGAATTATTGCTTAAGTCTTATGCGTCACTATTTTCGGATAGTGAACAAACGTTAAAAAGACATTCCCTAGGTAAAGCGCATCACAGACTTATAATATTAATAGATAACAACCCGGGTATCAAAGTTACTGAAATTTTAAATATGCTTAAAGTAACTAAACAGAGTTTGAACAGAGTGTTACAAGATTTAATCAAAAAAGATTTTATTATACAAAAAAAAGATGAAAAAGATGGACGGGAGAAAAAAATTTACTTATCAGATAGAGGTTTGGAATTTGCTAATAATCTATTTAATTCACAGAAAAATAGGGTTTTAAGTGCATTTAAAAAATCTTCACCTGATGAAGTTCATTATTTTAAAAATGTGTTAAAAAGAATTTTAGAATGAGTGAAGAAAAAAAACATATTTTAATTATAGATGATGAAGAGGGCATTAGAGAACCTCTAAAAGAATATTTAGAGGGAGAAAATTTCTTAGTTTCTACGGCTAAAGACTCTGCAGATGCAAAAAGTAAAATTAAATTACTAGAATTTGATCTATTAATTGTAGATATAATGATGCCAGGCCAATCAGGCTTAGAACTTACAAAAGAGATTAGGGAAAAAAAAGATACACCAATAATATTTTTAACTGCAATGGGTGAGGCTGCAAGTAGAATTCATGGACTTGAAACTGGTGCAGATGATTATGTTCCTAAACCATTTGAACCAAAAGAATTAGTGCTAAGAATAAACAATATTTTAAAAAGAGTAAAAAATCTAAAAAAAGGAATTCATATAATTAAATTTGGCGAAAAAAAAGTTGATTTAAAAAAGATGACAATAACTTTTAAAAAAAATATTGAAAAAATAAATCAGTCAGAAAAAGTTTTGCTGGAAACAATGATTATGTCTGTAGGAAAAGTATTTCAAAGAGAAGATATCTCTAAAATAATAAGTTTAGAAAAAGAAAGAGCAGTTGACGTTGTAATTACAAGACTAAGGCAAAAAATTGAGCCTGATCCAAAAAATCCTATTTATCTTCAAACTGTAAGAGGGAATGGATATATCCTCTGGGCAGATTAAATGATAAAAAATCTTTTACCTAAAACTTTATTTTTTAGATATGTTTTAATTATTATTACCCCTGTATTTCTTTTACAAATATTACTCTCAGTTGTTTTCTTTGATAGTCTTTGGTTAAAAACCAATAAAGGATTGGTAAATTCTCTATCAGACGAAATAGTTACTTTTATCAATCTATATAAATTTGAAAAAGATATTGAAAAAAAAAATCAAATATTAAAATCTTTTCAAAATAATAAACCGTATCTTATTAAAATTATTAATGGCAAAATTGATAAAAAAGAAAAATATTCAAAATTTGCTTTCTATGATCGTTTATTAAACGAAGAATTTCAAAAAAATTTAAATTATAAATTTTGGTTTGATACAAAAGTTCATAAAGATTATGTTAAAATTTGGGTTGAGTTTGATAATAATATTTTAGACCTAATAGTTCCAAAATCTAGAATTAGAAATGCATCTGGAAGAATATTTTTGTTATGGATATTTGTTCCTGCTTTTTTATTAATATCTGTTTCACTGATTTTTCTTAGAAACCAAATAAGGCCAATTACAAATTTAGCATCTGCCGCAGAAAAATTTGGTAAAGGTCAGTATGTTGCTGAAACAAAACCATCTGGTGCAATAGAAATCCGTAAAGCAATCAATGAGTTCGAAAAAATGAAACAAAGAATACTAAGACATATTAGTCAAAGAACCTCTATGCTCTCAGGTATTAGTCACGATTTAAAAACACCATTAACTAGACTTAAGCTCCAAATAGAAATTTTAAATAAAGATGGAAAATTAGATAAAATTAAAGATGATGTAAATGAAATGCAAAAAATGATTACTGATTATCTAGATTATTCAACATCACAATCAGAATTATCTTCCGTTAAATTTAATTTATCAATTATGTTAAATGAAATTTTTCATAAATTTAGTGGATCAAATATAAAACTAGAGTGTAAAAAAAATTATTTTTTAATGGGAAGGCAACATTTGGTCAAAAGATGTATTTTAAATGTAATTGAAAATGGCCTTAAGTATGGAAATTCTGTTGATATAAAAGTGGAAGACAATAAAGATAAAATTGTAATCACAATTGATGATGATGGACCCGGAATACCGGATAAAGAAAAAGAGAGGGTCTTGAGACCTTTTTATAGATTAGATAAAAGTAGAACCTCTAGTTCTGGTAGTGTTGGACTTGGATTATCTATAGTTCAAGATATTGTGAATTCACATGGCGGTCAAATAAAGTTGCTAAATAACCCCAAGGGGTCAGGTTTGAGAGTAAATTTAATATTCCCATCATAATGTTTGTTAATAATTTTGATCCAGTAGCATTTATTTTATTTGGAGTTGAAATCAGATGGTACTCGTTAGCCTATATTTTTGGTTTAATATTTGCAATTCAATATGGAAAGTTTTTGATTAAAAGAAAATCATACTTTGATTTCGAAACAAAAACATTAGATGACTATTTACCGTTTGCAATTTTGGGAATAATTTTAGGAGGTAGAATTGGATACATTTTATTCTATGATTTGATTTTTTATTTACAAAATCCATTACAAATTTTTTATATTTGGAAAGGCGGAATGTCATTTCACGGAGGTTTAATTGGAATAATTTTAGTAACAATTTATTTTGTAAAAATTAAAAATTTAAAATTTTTAGTTTTTACAGATTTATTAGCATTAATATCACCTATTGGTCTATTACTAGGTAGAGTCGCAAATTTTATTAATTCAGAGTTGGTAGGATCTCCAACAAACCTGCCTTGGTCTGTAATTTTTATTAAAATTGATGAAATTCCAAGGCACCCATCACAAATTTATGAAGCTATTCTTGAAGGATTGATTTTATTTTTAATTCTTAATTTTATTTTGAAATTAAAAGATATTAGAGGAAATATTTCTGCATATTTTCTAATTTTATATAGTATTTTTAGAATTTTCGTTGAACAGTTTAGATTGCCAGATGCACACTTGGGTTATATCTTTGGATCATTTAGCATGGGTTCAACTCTGAGTATCTTAATGTTATTAGCAGGATTAATGCTTTTGTTTAATGTCAAAAATTTTAAATAAAATAAAAAAAAATAGATTAACATTAGACAGCTATATTAATCTTTGTCTTTATAAATATAATGAAAGCTTTTATGAAAAGAAACATATATTCGGTCCAAGAGGAAATTTTATAACATCTCCTTATATTTCAAGTATTTTTGGAGAAATAGTAGCAATTTATATTATTAATCATTTTTTAAAAAAAAAAATATTTAATTTTTCAATATTAGAAATTGGAGCCGGGGAAGGGATTATGGCTCAAGATATTATTAAAACTATTAAAAAATTTAAAGAAATAAATTTTTCATATACAATAATAGAAAAAAGTAAAAATCTAATAGAAAAACAAAAAGTTAATACTAAAAACTTTAAAGTAAATTGGGTTAAATCGTTAAAAGATGTCAAAGAAAAAAATTTATTTATCATATCAAATGAATTGATAGACGCTTACCCTGTTAAACATTTAAAAAAAATAAAAAATATCTGGCACGAAAAATATGTATTTTATGATAAAAAATTAAATAAAATTAAAACGAAATATCTAAAATTGAAAAATAAAAAATTAAAAATCTTTAATTTTTTAAATAACAACGCAAAATTTATTGAATACTCTCCTCAAGTATTAAAATTTGTAGAAAAGGTTTCAAAATTAATCAAAAAAAATGAAAATAATTGCTTTTTGACTTTTGATTATGGTTACCTCAGAGATGAATTCAAAAATACATTGCAAGGATTAAAAAAACATAAAAAAGTAAGCGTTTTTGAAGATCCAGGCAATGTCGATATAACCTATTTAGTAAATTTTAACCTAATACAAAAATTTTTTAATAAAAAAAATAAATTTAAAAACATAATTATGTCTCAATCAAGGTTTTTAATAGATAATGGTATACTGACAAGATTAGCTCAAGCAAAAAAAGTTTTGAAATCAGAAAAAGAAAAAATTAAATTAGATTTGGCAGTAAAAAGATTGATAGATCCAAATAAAATGGGCGGGTTATTTCAATCATTCATTATAACTAATGCAAATTAAATCAAAAAAACTATCTAAAATCTTGAATATTTCTCATGGTTTTTTCACTAGAAAAGGAGGTTTATCTAAAGGAATATATAAATCTTTAAATTGTGGACTGGGATCTAAAGATAAAAAAAAAACCGTTATTGAAAACTTAAAAATTATAAAAAAAAAGTTTAATACTAAAAATTTAAATTTATTAAATCAAATTCATAGTAAAAAAATTATTTATTTAAGAAAAAAAAATAATAAAATTAGAATTGGTAATGCTGACGGAATTTTTACATCTTTAAATAATAATATCATTGGTATCCTTACAGCTGATTGTGTTCCTTTACTTTTTTCCTCTAGATGTGGAAAATTTATTTGTGCAATTCATGGCGGTTGGAAAGGGCTTCATAAAAATATAATTAAAAATGCAGTAAAATTGTTTGTAAAAAATAAAATAAAAAAAAAAGATATATTGTGTGCGATAGGACCCAGTATTGGTGAAAAAAGTTATGAAGTTAAAAAAAATTTTGTGAATAAAATAATAAATAAAAATAATAAATATCAAAAATTTTTTAAATTAAAAAATGGAAAAATTTATTTTAACATAAAAAAATATGCTCATCAAAAATTAATTGAAGAAAATTTAAGTAAAAACAATATAGATATAAGCAACAAGGATACTTATTCTAACCCGAAATTATTTTATAGCTTTAGAAGATCTGTGCATAAAAAAGAAGATGATTATGGAAGAAATATTTCTATCATAGTAAAAAAGAATCAAATTTTATGAAATTAATATCTTGCACTAATAATACTAGCCTTTCTAAAGAAATCGCTAGAAAATTAGGAAAAAAATTAGTTGATACAAAAATAACTAGATTCGCAGATGGCGAGGTTTACGTTGAAATTAATGAAAATATGAGAGGACAAGATGTGTTTGTTATTCAAAGTACATCAACACCTGTCAATGATAGCATTATGGAACTTTTAATTTGTGTAGATGCTTTGAGAAGAGCCTCAGCAAAAAGTATAACTGCTGTCCTGCCCTACTATGCATACGCTAGACAAGACCGTAAAGTAACTCCGAGATCTCCTATAAGTGCAAAATTATTTGCAAATTTATTAGCAGGTTCTGGTGTAAGCAGAGTTCTTACGATGGATTTACATGCAAATCAAATACAAGGTTTTTTTGATATACCGGTTGATAATTTATTTGCAGCTCCAACACTTGTTAGTCATATAAAAAAAAATATAAAGACAAAAAATATTGTTTGTGTTGCTCCAGATGTTGGCGGTGTAGAAAGAGCAAGAGCAATTGGAAAAAGATTATTAGCTGATCTTGCAATTATTGACAAAAGAAGATCTGGTCCTGGAAAATCTGAAGTAATGAACGTTATAGGAAATGTTAAAAATAAAACCTGTATCATTATTGATGATTTAGTTGACAGTGGCGGCACTATTGTAAATGCTGCTAGTGCATTAAAAAGCAAAGGCGCAAAAGATGTTTATGCTTATGTTGTTCATGGTGTATTGACTGGTGAAGCAGTAAAAAAAATTAATAAATCTAAAATCAAAAGGTTTGTAATATCTAATTCCATCTTTAATGATAAAAAAATTGGAAGATCGGCAAAATTTCAAATTATTAATGTTGGCACTTTATTAGCAGAAGCAATTAAACGTATTTCTATATCAAAATCAGTATCAAAACTCTTTAAATAAGCTCTTTTTTTACAAATCTGAGACTTGTCTTTTTTATCCTATATTGTAAAAACCTGCCCATCATGGTTACAGAAAATAACACTTTAGAAGCAACAGTTAGAACAACAAAAACAAAATCAGAACTTAATAAGCTAAGATCTGATGGATTTGTTCCTGGTATATTATATGGTGATATTGAAAAAAATATTAGTTTAAGTATAAAAAAAAGTACTTTAGACCTTTTTTTAAAATCTACAAATTTCAAAAGCAAAGTTATCAAAATTAAATTAGATGGCAAAGAGTACCAGGTCCTTCCGAGAGATATAGAGTTTGACAACATTTCAAGTCAACCAATCCACGTTGACTTCCAAAAATTGTCTGCAAATACAAAAGTTGTTGTTTGGATACCTGTTAAATTTTTAAATGAAGAAACCTGTCCAGGTTTAAAAATGGGTGGAGTGTTAAATATTGTTAGACGTAAAGTTGAGTTAAGTTGTCCTGCAGACAAAATACCATCTGAGTTAATCGTAGATCTTGCAAGTAGAGAAATTGGGGAGAGTATTCATATTTCTGCAATAAGTCTGCCTGACGGTGTTGTGCCAACAATCAAAGATAGAGATTTCACAATCGCAACAGTTGCTGCTCCAACTGTAGTAAAAGAGCCTGAGCCTGCAGCGGAAGCAGAAGCAACTGCAGAAGGTGGTGAAGAAGCTAAACCTGATGAAGCTAAAGCAGGTGAAGGTGAAAAGCCAGCTGAAGAAAAAAAAGAGAATACTGACAAGAAATAATGTTCTTGTTGGCTGGTCTTGGTAATCCAGATCAAAAATATCTTAAAAACCGGCATAACATTGGTTTTTTATTTCTAGATTTTTTAAAAAACGAAACAGCTTATAAAAAAAAATTTAAAGGTCTTTATACTGAAACAGAGATAAATAACCAAAAAATAATTCTGTTAAAACCTACGACTTATATGAATTTATCTGGTGAATCTTTGTTTCAAGTTAAAAAATTTTATAAACTAAATAATAATAATATCTTTGTAATTCATGACGATCTAGATCTTGAAATTGGAAAAATTAAAGTAAAAAATGGAGGCTCTAGCGGTGGACATAATGGTATAGAGTCTATATCAGAAAATATTGAAAATAATTTTAATAGAATAAGAATAGGCATTGGCCATCCTGGTGACAAAAATTTAGTTGAAAGTTACGTTTTAAAAGATTTTTCCAAAGAAGAACTAAAAAAAATTCAAAAATCTTTTTTAGCTATAAAAAATAACTTAAATTTAATTTTATTAAAAAAATTTGATGAATTTTCAAGTAAGGTAAATAATGATATATGAGTTTTAAATGCGGAATAGTTGGTTTGCCAAATGTGGGAAAATCAACAACTTTCAATGCGCTGACTAAATCAAAAAATGCAGAGGCAGCCAATTTTCCTTTTTGTACAATAGAGCCAAATGTTGGTGTCGTTGCAGTTCCAGATGCAAGATTAGAAAATATTTCTAAAATAGCAAAATCTGAAAAAGTAATTAATACATTGATTACTTTTGTTGATATAGCTGGATTGGTTGAAGGTGCATCAAAAGGTGAAGGGTTAGGAAACAAATTTTTATCACATATTAGAGAAGTAGATGCAATTGTGCATCTATTGAGATGTTTTGACTCGGACGATATACAAAATGTGAATAAAACTGTTGATCCAAATAGAGACCTAGAAATAATTGAAACTGAATTAATGTTGGCAGATTTAGAGTCCTTGGAAAAAAGATTAGATAAAAAAAAGAAAGGTAAATCTGAAAATGAAGAATTAGACAATTTGTTATTAGATGCAATGGAACTTTTAAAAGAAGGAAAATCAATTAATCATCTTAGAGAAAAATATGATCAAAAGATTATTAATATATCTAACCTTTTGACACTAAAACCTAAAATAATTGTATGTAATACCGATGAAGCAAGTGTTGCTAACGGTAATAAATATACTCAAAAAGTCATAGAACTGAATAAAGATAAGGAAATTGTATTAATATCTGCTGAGATAGAACAACAAATTAATGATTTAAATGAATCTGATGCAAAAGAATTCATGCAAGAAATTGGTTTAAAAGAAACTGGTTTAGATAGATTGATAAAATCAAGTTATAAATCTTTGGATTTGTGTACGTATTTCACTGCCGGTCCTCAAGAAACTAGAGCTTGGACAGTTAAAAAAAATAGTAAAGCCCCTGATGCTGCAGCTGTAATACATACTGACTTTAAAAAAGGATTTATTAAGGCTGAGGTTATTGCTTATGAAGAATATATAAAATTTAATGGCGAAATTGGATGTAGAGATAATGGAAAACTAAGAATTGAAGGAAAAGAGTATCAGGTAAAAGATGGAGATATTTTACACTTTCGTTTCAATACGTGACCAAATCTTTTTCATAGATAAAAATACTAAAATACTAAAAATCAATAGATAAAGTATAGTTTTAAAACCAATTCTTTTTCTTTTTTCCAGATGTGGCTCTGCTGCCCACGTAAGGAAAGCGGTTACATCTTTAGACATTTGTGAAACTGACGACTTCGTTCCATCAGAGTACTCAACACTGCCATCATTTAATGGGGCTGCCATTCTAATTTTATTACCTGCCATATACTTATTATAATATACACCATCTTCAATTTTCATATCTAATGGTGGGTTTTCATAACCCATTAATATTGAATAAATGTAATCTGCTCCACCAGATCTAGCTTTTACTAATACTGACATGTCAGGAGGATATGCTCCACCATTAACTGCTCTTGCAGCCTTCTCGTTTGGGTATGGACTAACAAACTTATCTTTAGGTAATCCAGGCCTATCAAACATCTCTCCTTCTTCATTTGGACCATCTTTAACTGTAAAACCTGCTGCAATTGCTTTTACTTCTGCTTCTGAAAATTCAGGACCACCTATTTCGCCTAAATTTCTAAAGCTCAAGTATTTCATTGAATGACATGATGCGCATACTTCTTTGTATACCTGGTATCCTCTTTGTAATTGCGCTCTATCAAATTTTCCAAAAAAACCATTAAATGACCAGTCAACTTTAATAGGTTTGGCCGCATCTCCAGCAGCTAATAAATTAGTGCATAATAAAACTAATATTGATGATAAATAAAATATTTTTTTCATCTAAATATTGTTATTATCCTTTTTAGCAGCAGCTAAATTACCTGAACCAGATAATATTGGATCTGCAATACTCAGGGGTACTGGTTTAGTTTTTTCCATAAAACCAAGTAAAGGCATAATAATTAAAAAATGTAAGAAATAATAAACGGTAGCTACTCTACTAATCAATAAATATGTTCCTTCAGCAGGCATTGCTCCCATATAACCTAAAACTAAGACGTCAATTACCAATAACCAGAAAAACTGTTTATAAATTGGTCTAAAGACGGCAGATCTCACCTTGGAAGTATCTAGCCATGGTAAAGCAGCTAAAATAAAAATTGCCCCAAACATTAATACGACTCCACCAAGTTTGTCAGGAACTGATCTTAAAATTGCGTAAAAAGGTAGAAGATACCACTCCGGAACAATGTGTGCCGGTGTAACTAATGGGTCAGCTGGAATGTAATTATCCGAATGACCCAATACGTTTGGTGCATAAAAAACAAATCCAGCGAAAATTATCATAAAGATAACTAAAGCAAATAAATCTTTAATTACAATATACGGGTGGAATGGAACAGTATCTGACCCGTCCTTTTTTAGGTCAATCCCAACAGGATTATTATTACCAGGTACATGTAAAGCCCAGATATGTAAAATTACTAAACCTAAAATTAAAAATGGAATTAAATAATGTAAACTAAAAAATCTATTTAAAGTTGGATTATCTACTGCAAATCCACCCCACATCCATTGAGTAATTCCCTCACCTATTACAGGTATAGCACTAAATAAATTGGTAATAACTGTAGCTCCCCAAAAACTCATTTGACCCCATGGCAATACATATCCCATGAATGCTGCAGCCATCATAAGAATATAAATAAAAATTCCTAAGATCCAAATTACTTCCCTTGGAGATTTATAAGAACCATAAAACAAAGCTCTAAAAATATGTATATAAACTGCTAAGAAAAACATTGATGCACCATTTGCATGAATATATCTAATCAACCATCCATAATTCACGTCTCTCATAATATGCTCTACACTAGAAAAAGCTAAATCAGCGTGCGCTGTGTAGTGCATGGCTAATACGATACCTGTGATAATTTGTGTAACTAAACAAAAAGTTAATATTCCACCAAACGTCCACCAATAATTTAAGTTCTTAGGTGTTGGGTATTGCATCAAATGACCATTAAATAGAGTTAATAAAGGTAATCTCTCGTCAAACCATTTTCCAAATGCAGATGTTGGTTTATAATTAATATCGCTCATAATTTTTTTTATCCTATAACTAATTTATTCTCTGATACAAATTCATAATTGGGTACTTCCATGTTTACTGGTGCAGGACCTTTTCGAATTCGTCCTGAGATATCATAATGAGATCCATGACAAGGACAAAACCATCCGCCGTATTCCCCTTGCTGTTTTAAGGGTACACAGCCTAAGTGAGTACAAACACCTATCATTACCAACCATTCATCTTTACCCTTTTTAACTCTATCTTCGTCTTTTTGAGGATCTTTAAGTTCTTTTAAGCTAACCTGTCTTGCTTTATTAACTTCTTCATCAGTTCTTCTTCTTATAAAAATTGGTTTACCTCGCCACATCACAGTAACCTCATTCCCTTTTTCAATTTTGCTAATATCAACTTCTACTTTTGCTAGTGCCTTAACCGAAGCATCAGGGTTCATTTGTGTCACTAATGGCAAAGCAATACATCCTGCACCTACAGCACCTACTGTAGTTGTAGCTATGTGAATAAATTCTCTTCTTGTTGGTTTTTCTTTATTGTTATTATCTTCACTCATAATTTTTTAATTTTTTTGATGGAATGAATATATTATTAATTTAAAGTATTTTTCTAATACAACAATGACGCAGATTGGATAAAAAATTGATCAATATAGCTTTATATCAGCCAGATATTCCCCAAAATACAGCTGCTATCATAAGAACATGCTCATGTTTTGATATCTGTTTAGAAATTATTAAGCCTACTGGATATATATTTGATGAAAAAAAACTTGACCGAATCTATATGGATTATTTTAAAAATTGCCAGATTAAATATTACAATAACTTTGATCAATTCACTGAAATTAAAAAAAATAATAGAATCATTTTATTTACAACAAAAACAACAAATCAATTTTACAAATTTAAGTACGAAAAGGGTGATACACTTTTATTTGGTAGCGAAAGTAAGGGGGTAAGCCAAACTGTTCATAATATTGTTCAAAACAAAGTAAATATCCCTATAAAAAAAGATACCAGATCTTTAAATCTTGCATCCTCTGTTGCTATAGCTGCATCTGAAGCGTTGAGACAAATTAATTTATATTAATAACTTATCTCTTTTTTGAAAGACAGCAAAGTGTTATAGTTAATCATGAATAAACAACCAATCACTGTTACTGGATTAGAAAAAATAAAATTAGAGCTTGATGAGAGAAAAAATAAAATAAGACCTAAAATAGTTCAAGCTATTGCGGAAGCTAGATCTCATGGTGATTTAAAAGAAAATGCTGAGTATCATGCGGCTAAAGAAGAACAAGGGTTAAACGAAAAAAGAATTCAAGAAATAGAAACTACAATTGCAACAGCAAATGTAATTGATGTAACAAAGCTTAAAAAAGATAATAAAGTAATATTCGGTGCAACTGTAATTGTAAAAGATTTAGAAACTGAAAAAGAAAATAAATATAAAATTGTTGGTAAAGATGAAGCTAATGTAAAAGATGGGTTAATTTTTTACCAGTCTCCAATTGGAAAAGGCTTTATCGGGAAAACGGAAGGGGAATTTGTAGAAATTAATACCCCGTCTGGAGAAAAAACTTTTGAAATCACAAAAGTTCAATATATTTAATTACTTAAATAATTGAACTGCATCATCAATATCTTTCTCCCTAATAACATAATTATTTGCTAACCATCTTTGCTTAAGAAAACTTATGGCATTTCCCAAATTTTTATCTTCTTTCAAACCTCTGTTTAATAAAATAGTTGCATCGAAATTAAAAATTGGCGCTTCTGTATTTTTAATTACTTTTAAATTCTCTTCATAAATACTTAAATCATATTTTTCATTAACTAAATATTGGAAATGTATAAAATCAACTACTGAGGCAACTCCATATTTTAGCACATTTTTTTTTAAACTTTCTATTTTTTCTATTTTATCTGTTGTTTTAAAAGTAAACTGAGCTTGAAGTGATCCAAGTCTTTTCTTTAATTCATTAGATAAATGAAAATCTTTTACAAATCTCTCAAAATTTTTTGTTTGATCAATTAAAAGTAATGATAATAAAATTTCCCAATCAATTTCCTTTTTTAAAACCCTTTTTTTTCTGTTGAATTCTAACCGTGTTAAATATTTTATTCCTTTATAAACAGATAAATATAGATCTTTGGAAAAATTATTTTGAAATATTTTATAAGCTAGACCGGTTAATAAAATTTTTTTTAACTCATCTATTAATCTAGATTTTGAAATATTTTGAATGTTATCTTGATTTTTATATATAGAATTTATTACATATTCATCATGTTCTTTTTTTGAAAATTGTATGAAAAATCTAAAATATCTTAATGCTCGAAGATAGTCTTCCTTTATTCTTTTTAAAGGGTCACCAATAAATCTTATAACTCCATTTTGAATATCTTCTATGCCTTTAAACGGATCATAAATTCTTCCATTTAAATCACAATATATTGAATTAATAGTGAAATCTCTTCTTAAAGCATCTTGTCTCCAGTCCTGAGTAAAAGTTACACTAGTGTGTCTGCCGTCCTGATTAAAGTCTTTACGTAAGGTGTTAACTTCAAAAAATTTATTATTTATATTAATTTTTATTGATCCGAATTTTTCATAAGTGTCATCGTAGGAAATTTCAGAATCTTTTAATTTTTTTTTTACCTCTGATGGAATTAAAGATGTGGCAAAATCAATATCTGAAACTTCTTTATTTATTACTAAATCTCTTACACATCCACCAACAAAAAGGCAGACGGGTTCGGTCGTATTAAAATTTAATATATCGTAAATTTGTTTAGCTTCTTTGTTTGACGCTAATTTTTGAAAATTTTCTATCATTTTATGGCTGGGGCACTAGGATTCGAACCTAGGAATGGCGGTACCAAAAACCGCTGCCTTACCGCTTGGCTATGCCCCAATTTAATAAACAATTAAATTGTTTTGACTATACTAGTCCAAAAACTTTTTCTCTGCTTTTTAATGATTTTTCTAACATTTGAAAGAAATTTTTTATTGTAAGAAATTAAAAAAAAAGCTGATCCACTACCTGTCATAGAATAAAAATTATTAGTATTCAATTTTTTTAATAATTTAACTGTATCTATTAATTTTTTGTTAGTTTTTAACGCAGGTAACAAAAGGTCATTCCCATAAAAAGCACAGGTTTCAAGCAAACGTTTTCTGTTAGCAAATATAAGTTTTTTCTTAATTTTAATTTTTGGTATTTTTTTCAAATTATTAAAAACTTTTTTTGTTGAAAGATTGATTTTTGGATAAACAAGCAATAACTGAAAATTAGTAGCAAAATTAAACCCTTTGAATTTTGCCCCGGATGATTGAATAAGTTTTATTTTTTTATCTATAAATAAAGGACAGTCTTTTCCAATTTGACTTAAAAGTCTAATAGAGTCATTTTTAGAAATTACAAGTTTATATTTTTTTTTAAAATAATTAAAAATACTTGTTGCATTTGAAGAGGCTCCTCCAAGACCAGATCCGGTTGGAATATTTTTTTTTACATAAATATTAAAATTTTTATTTTTTAAAATTGGAAATTTTTTTTTAATTAATCGTAAAATCCTAATAATGCTATTATTTTTATCATAAATCTTGAACGGGCCTGAAAAAAAAACTCGACTTTTATTATCTTTATTTTCTTTTACTAAAACTTCATCATATAAATTTATTTGGGTTACCAAACTATAAAGTGAATGATATTTATTTTGTTTGCCAGTTACTTTAAGAAATAAATTTATTTTAGCGAATGATTTAATTTTTTTCACTAACTAATAATCCATGTAAAATTTTATTTTTAATTTTTTCTTTTCTTTTTAAATCTGTACTTTCAAGACTCAAAGCATTTTTCCAAATGTAACGAGCTTGTAGAAATTTTTTCTGCATCCATAATACATCTCCATAATGATCGTATACTTCTCCCTCGGATGGGGTTTTTTCATATGCAATTTTCAATAATTTTTCTGCGTTATTATAATCCTTTTTTAAATAATAAGCCCAACCTAAAGAATCTATAATGTAACCTAACTCCCACTTACTGAGTTTTACAGCCTCCTCTAACATCTTGGTTGCTTGCTCAATATTCTGTCTTCTTTCCAACCAGCTATAAGCTAAATAATTGATCACAGAGTATTGCTTAGGTGATAATGAAATTGATTTCTTAAAATTTATTTCTGATTTTTCCCATAAATTTAATCTTTCATAACAAATGCCTTTAAAATAAAAAAAATCCCAACTAAATTTATTATCTAATTCTTCCATTTTTTCATAATAATCTAGTGCAAGTTGGTATTTTTTTTTTATTCGATAATAATTAGCTAAATCAAAATATTTGTTTTTTAAAAATAAATCTTTTTTATTTAAATTTTTTTTTAAGAATTCGACTTGTCCTTCATTATTATGAACTAAAATTTGGTAATTTACATACCACTTGTATTCATCGCCTGCGCTTTTTAATTTATTGAGAAATAAATATTTAAATTTATGATCTTTATTTTTTAATAATTTATTTTCAAATCTTATTAAATTATTTACCAAAAACTCTTTATTAAAATTTAAAGAAACTGATAACAAAATTTCTGAAAACTCTATATCCCCTCTTTGCTGATACAAATTTGAAAAAAGATAAAATATCTCGGACAAATTATGATTAAAATTTTTTGGATCATAGTAAGCAATCTTTCTAAAATCCTTGTTTTTTATATCTTTAATTGATTGTTTTAAAAAAAGATTTTTGTCATTTTGTAACAAAGCCTTATTTAGTATATTTAATGCACTTTCATAATTTTTAAGTCTTACTTCATTCCAAGAAGACAAAATTTGATATCTTATAATATTATTAGAATTTAAAATTTTATTATTAAAATCTTCATATAAAATGTCATTACCCACATATTTTGAAGACAAAAATTTATTTATTAAACTTATACTTGAGTAACGAGATTGAAAATTTCCAATTAATTCATTATGCGAGAATTTCTTGTTTTCAATCGATATCCAAAAATAAATGCTTTTTTTTAATTCCTCAAAAATTGGATCATTATTTTTTATATTATTTAAAAAATATATAGCTTTATTAAATTTTTTATTTTTTAGGAGGTAAATTGAATGAACAAAATCAAAAATAAATATATTTGAATATAAATTTCTTAAATCATTTATAATATTAGCGGCCTCGTCAATTTTTCCTTCTATGACAAGTGAAGTTATAAATTTAATATCATAATTTGAGTGTTTACCTCTTAAAAGAGACAGTTTATTTAAATTGTTCGCTGCTGAGTTGTGCTCATTATCGTTAAATTGAATTGAACCATACAAATAATTTCGGATATTATGATTATCATACAGTTTTTTATTGTTTGCTTTTATTAAAGAATATCCATCAACAGTGGATAATAAAATAAAAGTTATACAAAAAACGAAATATCTTTTTAAATACATATCTATAATGCAAAATATCAAAAATATTTATAATTTCTATCAATCATCTGGCGTTTATGACAGAATTATTTTTCAACATAAAAATATTAAGAATCAAACAACAATTATTGATCTTAAACAAAAAATATTAGCTCTAAAGGAAGTGTATGGAAAAACTAAAGAACAATTAGTTTTGTCAGATGGTAATATACAGTCAAAAATAATGATAATTGGTGATATGCCTGGAGTTTCGGATGAAATTTCAAATCAACCTTTTTCTGGAGATGTGGGAGTATTATTAAATAAAATGTTAAACGCTATTGAGCTTGATCGCTCAAAAGTCTACTTAACAAACATAATAAATTATAGACTAGCTGATAACAAAAAACCAAATTTAAGTGACATAAGTAGGTTTAAACCGTTAGTACTAGAACATATAGAAATTTGCAAACCTGTTGTAATATTATTGTTAGGGTCTGTAGCTTTCGAAACTTTTTTTGGGAATAAAAATTCGATAGCTAAAGCTAGGGGTAATTGGCTAGATTTAACTATTAAAGGAAAAAAAATCAAATGTTTACCAAGTTATCATCCTTTTTTTCTAATTAGACAACCTGAACAAAAAAAATATTCATGGGAAGATTTAAAATTATTAAAAAAGAAAATTAATGAAGAAAAATTATGCTAAATTTTTCAAAAGAAAAAAAAATATCAAAATTTATTATAGGAGTTGATGAAGTTGGTAGAGGCCCATTAGCTGGACCGGTTGTTTCGGCTGCAGTAATTTTATCTAGTGATTTCGAAATTAATAAACTTAATGACTCAAAAAAATTATCAAGCTCCCAAAGAGAAATAGTGAGCAGACTAATTAAAGAAAAATGTTATTATAAAATAGGCATAGCTAATGTTGAGGAAATTGATAAACATAACATTCTTCAGGCAACTTTTATTTCAATGAAAAGAGCTATAAATCAATTTGATAGTGATCATTTATTAAAATATAAAATTATAGTCGATGGACCATGGTCCTTTGATAAGAACAATAAAAATATTATACCTAAAATTAAAGGTGATACTGAATACCCTTCTATTGCTGCTGCATCAATTGTTGCAAAAGTTTACAGGGATAATTTAATGACAAATCTTGCTAAAAAATTTTCATATTATTCATGGGATAAAAACTATGGGTATGGCACTAAAAAGCATATAATGGCAATCAAATCTCACGGGGTAACGATACACCATCGCAAAACATTCTCTCCAATACACAAAATATTGAGTCATTAATTTAATAAAGCCACTAAAACTAATTAAAGTTTATTGACAGTCATGAATTTATTTAGTCTATTCTACCCCTGGTTGAAATATGACTATTACAAAACTCTTAAATGATGATTGTCTAAAAAAATTAAAAGAAATTAAATCTGAAAGTGTTGATTTAATTTTTGCTGACCCTCCATATAATCTTCAATTAAAAAATCAGCTTTCAAGACCCGATTCATCTAAAGTAGAAGCGGTAAATGATTATTGGGATCAATTTAATTCATTTAAAGATTATGACGATTTCACAATTAAATGGATCAAAGAATGTAAAAGAATTTTAAAAATTAATGGAAGTTTATGGGTAATAGGTAGTTATCATAATATTTTTAGAGTCGGAAAAATTATTCAAGATAATAAATTCTGGATTTTAAATGATGTAATTTGGAATAAAAAAAATCCTATGCCAAATTTTAAAGGTACAAGACTCACAAATGCACATGAAACTTTAATATGGGCTGCTAAATCTGAAAAATCTAAATATACCTTTAACTATCAATCTATGAAAACATTAAATGACGATAAACAACTTAGATCTGACTGGAATATTGCAATTTGTAATGGTTCAGAAAGAATTACATCTAAAAATAAAAAAGTCCATTCAACACAAAAACCTGAGGCTTTGTTATATAGAATTCTTCTATGTTCCAGCAATAAGAATGATACTGTTCTTGATCCATTTATGGGCTCAGGAACCACTGGCGCTGTAGCAAAGAAACTTGGCAGAAATTTTATAGGTATAGAAAAAGATAAGAAATATTTCAAAGTTTCACAAGAAAGAATTAAAAAAGTTAAAGAAATTGAAGAAAGCCATAATATTGTAATGAAAAGTAAAAAAAAGGAAAAAAGAATTCCATTTGGTTTTTTAGTAGAGTCTGGTTTGGTTGAGCCTGGATTAAATCTATTTGATCTTAAAAAAAGATATAAAGCAAAGGTTATGGCAGATGGATCTATATATTGTAATAAAATACAAGGATCTATTCACAAAGTAGGGGCTGAAATACAAGGAATGCCTTCTTGCAATGGATGGGACTACTGGCATTTTAATATTGAAGGCAAATTAGAGCCTATTGATAATTTAAGAAAAAAGATAAGAAATTCTTTATAGTTTTTTTTTAAACATATAATCAAAAATATATCTATTTAGAATTTTAGTTAATATTCTTGATGAGCAAACAATTTTAATAAACAAATTCCTTAAAAATCTTAGTAAAAAAAAACTTAAATGAAAAATAAATAAATTACTTTCTGACTTTTTTATTATTTTGGCCACTCTACTTTCTCTAATTTTTAAAAGTTGACTGTTTGATAATTTATTTTGTGTAATTAAATTATATAAAATAAATGAATCTTCAATTGCCTGGGCTGCGCCCTGAGCCCTTGAAGGGATGAAACCGTGCGCACTATCTCCAATAAAAATCTTTTTATCATCTCCATAATAAATTTTATTAAGTTTATAAATTGGCCATAATTTTATATTTGTACTATTAAAAATATCATAAGCTTTTTCTGGTAAATTTTTTTTAAAATTCATTTCAAAATTATCTGTCTCAAAATCATAATCTGTAATGTCTCTTATTTCAGGTATTCTTTTAATGAAGGTAAAAGAATTTATTTTATTTTGGTCAATCGGATATGTCACTAAATGGAATCCCTTCCCCATCCACAAATCAATATTGCTTTTTTGTTTTTCTGTAAAAAAACTTCCCCTAAACGCACAATAACCTGAGTATAAAGGTTTTATTTTGTTAGATCTTAATCTTGAAAAAATACCGTCTGCTAATACTAAGATATCAAAATCAATTTTCGTTCCATCTTTTAAAAAAATCGATTTAGAATTAATATTTATTACCTCTTTTTCAAAAATATGATTTTTTAAATCAAACTCATTAATTAAAAAATTGTTTAAATCAGTTCTATTAATTGCAATATAAGAATTTTTTTCTAAATAATTAAAATTCATAACCGATATTTTTTTTTTGGAAATGCAATCATAAAAATTTAAACTTTTAATAGGATAAAATTTACTATTATCAAAATTATCAAAATTTAATTTTTTTAAAATATTAATTGCATTCGGGGATATTTGGATACCGTTTATATCATTCTTGTTTTCATTTTTTTTTTTTTCAAAAATAGATATTTTATAATTTCCATGTTGTTTTAAAAATGAAGCAAGTACTAATCCAGAAATTCCGGCGCCGACAATTACTATATTTTTCATTTTTTAAATTTTACCCTTGTAAGTATTTTGTCTAAAAAACTTGATTTAAACTCTTTTTTTAAATTATCTTTATTATAAAATTTAAAGTTATAATTAATTTTATTTAAATTTTTAATTTTTATTAGCATAATTTCTGCATTGAAATTTGAAATAGAAATTTTCATTTTTCCTATTAAAGAGTAGCTTACGTTCTGTTTAAAAATTTCTTTCAATTTTTTTTTTAAGTTTATATTAGTATTATCAAATAATGGAACATTCAAAAAACCTTTTAAAGGGCCAAGATTACTTTCATGGCGAAGCAAAATTTTTTTTTTATGAATATAAATACAAGCGATAAATTTTTTATTTTTTTTTGAATAATGTAATTTCTGATAAACTACTTTTTTATTTTTTAAAAAAAACTTACAGTTATTTTTTATACAACATTCATCACATAAAGGTTTTTTTGGTTTACAAATTAAAGCTCCTAATTCCATTAAGCCCTGCATTAAAAAACTAGAATTTTTTTTTACTTTAAGTTTTTCAACATTTTGAAAAATTTTTTTTTTGTTTTTTGATAAAAAAACTCTGGATGCAACTCTTTCAACATTGCCATCAATGCCAATTTCACTTTTATCGAATGCAATAGATAAAATTGCTTTAGCTGTATAATCTCCTATACCTGGTAAATTAACTAAGTCATTATAATTTTGGGGAATATTTGAGTTAAATTTATTTTTTATTATTTTAGATGTTGTTAGTAAAAATTTTGCTCTTCTATAATAACCTAAACCTTGCCATAGTTTATTAACTTTAGATTGTGAAGATTTTGCCAATTTATCAATAGTATTAATTTTCTTGTAGAAGTTGTTAAAATATGGAATTGCTGTTTTGACTTGTGTCTGTTGAAGCATGAATTCACTTAATAATACTTTGTAATACTTGTCTTTTTTACTTGTAAATTTTCTCCAAGGAAGATCTCTTTGATATTTTGTATACCAAGCTAAAATTTTTTTTGATATTGATAAATACATAATAAAATGAAAAAAAATCGAACTTTTAGTTCATTAAAACCTATAAGATCTTTATTACCAGATAATGTTAAAAAATTAATAAAAAATAAACCTTCTACTAGTTATAATGATCTAAAAAAATCTTGGTCGAAAATACTTGGCAATCAAATCGCTGGAAAATGTGAATTAACAAAAATTAATAAATATAATGGTCATAATTCAATATTTCTGAAAGTAGATCGCAAAGATTTGATTGATATTGACTATTCAAGAGATGAAATAATCAACAAAATTAATGCTTATTTAGGTTACAATTTTGTAACAAATATTTTAATCAATATTGAGGATAATAAAGGTCTACATTTTAGAAAAAAAAGTTTAAATTTAAATAAAAGAGTAGAAAATTTATTAAACAACATAGGTGATGCAGAATTAAAACATAAATTAAAGAATTTTACATTTAATAAAGATGATTAAAAAAATACAAATATTTTTTTTGTTAACCTTCATGTTTTCATTTGCTGCAAAAGCAGAAAGTGATTTTCCGCTATATGGTACAAAAGATGCTAAGATAAAAATTAAAGTTTTTTCTTCTTTAACTTGTCCGTATTGTGCAGAATTTCATAACAAAATTTTACCTAATATAAAAAAAAAATATATTTTAACTGAAAAAGTTTCAATAGAATTATTAGATTTTCCTTTAGATTTAGCTGGACTAAAAGCTGCTCAAGTTCAAAAATGTTTAATTCCTGAAAATCAAAAAATCTACCTCGATAAAATTTATCTTACTCAATCCAAATGGACTTCAGCAAAAACTTTGAAAGAATTAGAAGCAAACCTAGAAAATATAACAAAAGAGCTTGGTTTAAATGGCGATGAATTTCAAAAATGTTTGAAAAATAAAAAACATGAAGATACCGTATTGCAAAGTAGAATAAACGCCCAAACTAAATATGAAATTAAATCTACTCCAACTTTTGTTATAAATGAAAAAAAATTTAAAGGATCTATTAATGATCTGGAAAAACATATAAAAAAATTATTGTAACTAATGAAATTTAAAGAAGTTGAAATTTCTGGCTTTAAATCTTTTGCTGATAAGACAAATTTTTATATTGAAAAAGGTTTAACTGGCATTGTTGGGCCTAATGGATGTGGTAAATCTAATGTTGTTGAAGCACTTAGATGGTGTATGGGAGAAACATCAGCTAAAAGTTTAAGAGGTTCGGGTATGGAAGATGTTATTTTCAATGGTACTTCTAATAGACCTTCTAAAAATATTTGTGAAGTAACAATAAAACTTGAAAATAATAATAATCAAAATCAATACAAGGGGATTTCAGAAATTCATATTAAAAGAAAGTTGGAAAAAGACAAAGGTTCTAAGTACTATATTAATGGTAAAGAAGTTAGAGCGAAAGATGTTCAAATTTTATTTGCCGATTTATCCACCGGGCCTCATTCACCATCAATGGTTAGTCAAGGACGTGTTGGAGCTTTAATTACTGCCAAACCAACCGATAGAAGATCTATTTTAGAAGAAGCGGCAGGGATCGCTGGTTTGCATGCTAGAAGACATGAAGCTGAATTAAGATTAAATGCTGCAGAAAATAATTTAAAAAAAGCAGATGAACTTATGAAGCAAACTGAAAATCAACTTAAAAGTTTAGTAAAGCAAGCAGAAGAGGCTTCAAAATATAAGGAGATTTCAGATGAAATTCAAAAATATGAAGCTGGAATAATATTTTTAAACGCAAATCAAGTAGAAAAGGAAATTGAGGAAAATAAGGAAAAACTAAACGAATTTGAAGATGAAATAAGTGCAATCAATATAGAAAAAAACTTCAACGAAAATGAAATAGAAAAGCTTAAAAATGAAATAAAACCTATTTCTACAAAAGCGAACGAATTAAATAATAATCAACAAAAGTTAAAAATTGAATTTGATCAAATTCATAAGGATGAAGAAAGAACAAAATTAGAAATCGAGAAAATTAAGAAAGATATTAAATTAACATATAGCGATATCAATAGAGAAAAAGAGATAATTGCCAATTCAACAAATAATGAAGATAGATTAATTAAAGAAAGAGAAGAGATAATAAACATCGAAAAAAACTACTATGAAATTGAGAAAACAGCGACAGATGATTACAAAGAGTCTTTAAATAAATTAAACAATGCCAAGGAAAGTTTAAAGAAATTTTTTAATAAACTAATTAATTTTATTAAAAATAAAGAAGTTTTTAATGAAGAAGAAATAAAAAATGAATTTAATACTAATTTTAATGAAATGGAAAGTCTTCAAGAAAAATATGCATCCAGATTTGGTAAATATGATTTAATAAAACAAGAAGCAGTAAAGAGGAAAGAAAGGTTAAATAATATTGATAAAGAAATTAAAAATTGGCGCGATCTAAAAGATAACTCTTCAAATAAACTAGATCAATTAAAAGAAAAGGTAAGCACCTTAGAAACTAATCTTGAAAATGAAGAAGACAAACCTCGCCAAATTGCAGAAAAAAGAGGTTCGTACCAACAAAATATAAAAAATATTGAAGAAGATTTGGAAAGTATACAGTCAAATATAATCACAAAGGAAAACAAAATTTTAGAATTAAATTCAAATTTAAAAAAAATTAATGAAAACACAATTCAAAAAACCGAATTTAAAGTTAGGTCTCAAACCATTATTGAAGGTCTAAAATCGAAGATTAAGGATTTAGAGCAAAAAAGTTTAATGGATTTTAATATTGATTTAAAAAGCATTCCTAATTTCTCAAAAATTGAAAATTTAAATAACTTAAAAATTGAAGAAGCTCAAAATCACTTATGTCTTCTTAAAAATAAAAGAGAATCTATGGGTGCTGTGAACTTGAGAGCCGATAATGAGACCAAAGAATTACAAGATAAAATAAATAAAATGATGGAAGACAGGAAAGATATAGTTCATGGTCTTCAAAAACTAAAATCAAGTATTAATGACTTAAATCAAAAAGGCAGGGAAAGATTGTTAGAAGCATTTGAAAAAGTTAATAGAAAATTTAACGATGTTTATACAAAATTATTTGCAGGTGGAAATGCTAGGTTAGAATTAATTGAATCCGATGACCCACTTGAAGCAGGTTTGGAGCTATTAGTCAGCCCCCCTGGAAAAAAATTACAATCTATTACTTTATTATCTGGTGGAGAACAAGCATTAACAGCTCTTGCTTTAATATTTGCGGTTTTCTTAATAAATCCAGCTCCAATTTGTGTACTTGATGAAGTGGATGCTCCATTAGATGATGCTAACGTCACAAGATTTAATAATCTCTTAGAAGAACTGACTAGTATTAATGATACTAAATTTTTAATAATTACGCACCATGCATTAACAATGTCGAAAATGAATAGATTGTATGGTGTTACAATGGCTGAGAGAGGTGTCAGTCAATTAGTTGCGGTTAATTTAGATAAAGCAGAAGAGTTAGTTGCTTAACTTATTCGCTATGGAACTTAAGGAAATAAAAGATAAGGTAAAAAAAATTAAATCTGAGATTGAAAAAGAAGAGTTTGAAAAAAAGAATGTGAGTCCCTTGGGGGTTGCAATGAAAATGGGAACTGAATTCGTTGCTGCTGTTTTTGTCGCAAGCTTAATTGGTTTTTATATCGATAAATGGCTTGAAACTACGCCAATTTTTATACTAATTTTTTTTATCATAGGTTCAGTTGCGGGAATATTAAATGTTGTACGATCGTCTAAAATGATTAATAAAGACTAGTTTTTATGGCAAATCCAATGCAACAGTTCGAGGTCAAAACAATTGGACCTAAAATCGAAATTGGAAATTTCGATGTTTCATTCACTAATGCAAGTTTATTTATGGTTATTACAGTAGCATTTATTTCGATATTTTTTGTTTTAGCAACACAGAAAAAATCACTTGTTCCGTCTAGATTGCAACTTCTCTCGGAAATGGCTTATGAATTTGTCGCAAAAATGATTTCTGAAACAGCCGGGTCAAAAGCAAGACCTTATTTTCCATTTATTCTAACATTATTTCTTTTTGTATTATTTTGTAACATGATTGGAATGATTCCATACTCATTTACAGTGACCAGTCATATAATTGTTACTTTTGCTTTAGCAATTTTTATTTTTATAGGGGTTACAATTATTGGATTTGTCAAACATGGTTTTGGGTATCTAAAACTATTTGTTCCATCTGGAGTACCAGTGGTTTTAATGCCAATAATAGTAATTATTGAGGTGATTTCTTATTTAAGTAGACCTGTAAGTTTATCAGTTAGACTTTTTGCAAATATGATGGCTGGACATACAATGCTTAAAGTTTTTGGAGGGTTTGTAATTAGTCTTGGTATAGTTGGAGGTTGGTTACCATTAGGTTTTTCTGTTGCATTAACTGGTTTGGAGATACTTGTTGCTTTTCTTCAAGCTTATGTTTTTGCAATTTTAACATGCATCTATTTAAATGATGCATTAAATTTACATCATTAACAAAGGAGGAAAAAATGGAAGTAGCAGCAGCAAAATTAATTGGAGCAGGTCTAGCCGCAATAGCATTAGCTGGAGCAGGTGTAGGTATTGGTACTATTTTTGGTAATTACCTATCTGCAGCAATTAGAAATCCATCAGCGGCTCAAAAACAATTTCCAAATCTATTACTAGGTTTCGCTTTAGCAGAAGCAACTGGATTATTTGGATTGGTTGTTGCATTAATTATTTTATTTGCATTTTAAATAATTTTTAATGCTAAGGCCCTTAATTATTTTTATTTTTACATCTTCAGCAGCGTATGCTGCTGAAAGTGGTGGTATGCCCCAGCTTGATCCACAAAGCTGGGTACCTCAAATTTTTTGGTTAATCCTTACTTTTGGATTTTTATACCTAATTATTTCTAAAATTGTTTATCCAAGGTTGTCTGAAAGTATTGAACAACGAAATGATTATATCAGTGATTTGATAGATGAAGCTAATAAAATATCAATACAAACTGAAAAATTGAATAAAGAATATGAAGAATTTATTTTAAGCTCAAAAAAAGAAGCGCAAGAAATTATTACTAGTGAAAGAAAAAAATTAAATTCTGAGTTTGATAAGAAAAAGAAAGAATTAGATGATAAAATATTAAACCTTTCCCAAAAAGCGGAAAATGAAATTAGGGATTTGAAATCAGGTTCAATCAATCAAATCAAAGCTATTGCCAGTTCGGTCTCGGAAGAACTTCTGATAAATTTATCTCTTAAAGATACTATCGACCAAAGTATAATTACAAAAAAAATTGATGAAATCAGTAAAAAAAAAATAGGAGATCTAAATTAAATGTTTGATGCAACTTTTTGGGTCGCAATTTCTTTTCTTCTTTTTATTGTTTTACTTTTGTATAAAAAAGTTCCACAAATAATTCTAAATCAAATTGATGAAAAAATTTCTCAATTAAAAACTAAAATCGATGAGGCTGAAAAACTTAAGTCTAGTAGTGAAAAACTTCTTGGTGATGCTAAAAGCAAATTAGAAAAGTCAGAAAATGAAAATATTGATATTTTAGCAAAAGCAAAACAAATTAGTGAAAGTGAAATTGCTGCGTCATTAGAAAAAATGAAACAATCTTTAGAAAATAAAGAAAAGGCTGCTAGAAGCAAAATCGATCAAGCCAAAGATGATGCTATAAATCAAGTTAAAAAAATCGCCACCCAAGTTGCTTTGGAAACCTTAGAAAAAGCAATCACAGAAAATTTAGATGGCAAAAAACAAGAGGAAGTAAACCTTTTAAAACTTAAGCAATCTATTGAGAAACTTAAAAACGTAAACTAGTTTACGTGTTATGCGAGCCATCGCAATGCGGCGGGTTTTTAGTCATTTTACATGTGCACAGATAGTAATCTTTAGTATCTTCTACCCTAAAGCTTTGAGATTTTTTTTCAGATTTTCCTTTATGAGATCCATCACACATTGGTTGTTTCTCTGAAAGTCCACATGTGCACCAAAAATATACTCTATCTTTATCAAGGGATACTTTAATAGGTTGTTTAACTTTTTTATCCATCAGTTTATACATACCTATTCTAAAAAATAAAAATGTAAAATAAAAAATGGCTGTTTTTACAAAACTTAAAAAAAATGAAATAAAAAATATTTTAACTAATTATAAATTAGGCCCTTTAATAAAATTTCATGGAATTAAAGAAGGTATCGAAAATACAAACTATTTCATACAAACAAAAAAGAAGAAGGTTATTCTTACTATTTTTGAAAAAAGAGTAAGAAGTAAAGATGTTCCTTTTTTTGTTAGATTAATGGATTTTATGAATAAAAAAGGATTTAAATGTCCTAAGCCAATCAAGAATACTCAGGATAAAGCTATATTTAAAATAAAGAGTAAGCCTGCAATAATAGTCAGCTTTTTAGAAGGTAAATCAAAAAAAAATCTGAATAATGCTGATTGTTATAATATTGGAAAACAAATTGCAAAATTTCATAAAATTGCATCCAAATTAAAAATTAAAAGAAAAAATACTTTAAATAAAAAAATATGGTTTAAAATTTATAAAAAAACAAAAAAAAAATATCCCTTATATACCTCGAAACTAAAGAAATTTTTAAATACATATAATAAATATAATTTAAATAATTTATCGAATGGAATTATTCATGCAGATTTATTTCCTGATAATATTTTTTTTAAAAATAAAAAATTTTCTGGCTTTATTGACTTTTATTTTTCTTGCAATGAAGCCTATTTATATGAATTGGCAGTATGCATAAACGCATTATGTTTTAGTAAAAATAAGTTGAATAAAGTTAAAGTTCGAAAATTGTTTCATGGATATCAATCGATTAAAAAAATAAAAAATTCAGAATTTAAATATTTAAATGTTTTATGCTTAGGGGCTGCAATACGTTTTTTTGTAACTAGATTATATGATCAAAAAAATACACCAAAAAATGCTGATATTAATAAAAAGGACCCTTCAGAATATTTGTTTAAAATGAATTATTTTTATAAAAATTTAGAAAATAAATTATATGATTAAAATCTATACCGATGGTGCTTGTTCTGGAAACCCTGGACGCGGTGGATGGGCGGCTATTATTATTAATGGAGAAAAAATTGAAAAAATTTCTGGTGCATCTGACAATACAACAAATAATAGAATGGAACTTACTGCTGTTATTTCAGCTTTACGATATGTAAAAGCAGAAGCTATAGAAATTTATACTGACTCTAAATATACGAAAGATGGAATTGAACAGTGGATTGTTAATTGGAAAAAAAATGGTTGGAAAACAGCCAACAAGCAAGATGTTAAAAATAAAGATCTTTGGCAAGATTTAGATCAATTAAATCAAAAAAAAAAAATATATTGGAACTGGGTTAAAGGTCATGCTGATAATGAATATAATAATATGGCAGATTTATTAGCAAGATCTAAAATTTAATTTAAAACTTTTTGAAGAATAAATTCTTTAACTACTCCAGTTTTATTTTCTAAAATATCAAATTTTTCTTGTTTCATTTCAATTTTTTTAAATTCTTCAGGTAAATCTGAATCTTTATTAATTGCTTTTGCTATTGCATTTGGAAATTTTGAAGGATGTGCTGTTTCAAAGCAAAAACATACCTTATTTTTATATTTATCTTGCACAAGAGGTTTAACTGCAGTCGCTGTATGAGGGTCAATAATATATTGGTGCTTTGTATAAATTTCTTTTATGATACTTAAAGTTTCACTCTCACTACAACTAGTAGCTGAAAAATTTTTTTGTAAAATCTCTAATTGTTTTTTATTAAGATTTAGCTGTCCTTTTTCTTTTAAATTGATCATCATTTGATTCAAATGATCTGAATCTTCATTGCATAAGTAAAAAAGAATTCTTTCAAAATTGCTAGCTAATTGAATGTCCATACTTGGTGAAATAGTTTCAACAACATGTAAAGGCTTATACTCACCTGTTTTTATACATCTTTCCAAAATATTATTTTGGTTTGTTGCAACTATAAGTTCTTCAATACTCAGACCCATTTGTTTTGCGACATAACCAGCATAAATATCTCCAAAATTACCTGTAGGAACAGAAACAATAATTGGTTTTTTACTATCGTTGAATTTATAAAAAATATAAAAATAATAGACTATTTGAGCAATTATTCTTGCCCAGTTAATTGAATTTACTCCAGACATATTTATTTTATTAGAAAAAACTTCATCCACAAACATTTCTTTAACTATTTTTTGACAATCATCAAAGCTTCCCTTGATTGCAATATTAAAAACGTTTTTTGAGTCATAAGTCGTCATTATTTTTCTCTGTACACTTGAAATTTTATTATGTGGATGCAAAACAAAAATATTAATATTTTTTTTTCCTTTAACAGCATCGATTGCTGCGGCTCCTGTGTCCCCTGACGTTGCTGTTATAAGATTAATTTGCTTATTGCTATCTCTTAACAAAAATTCATACATTTCACCCAAAACTTGCATAGCAATATCTTTGAAGGCCAATGTAGGTCCATGATATAATTGTACGTAAGAAATATGGTCTAATTTTTTAATATCTACAATTTTTGGATTTCTGAAATTTGAGTAAGCTTTATTAATTATATTTTTTAAATCATTTTCCTTAAATGTATTTCCTATAAATAATTTAAAAATTTTAAAACTCATTTCCTGAAAGTTAAATTTTTCAAATTCCTTTAAATCATTAGATGAAAGTTTAGGCATACTATTTGGTAAAAATAAACCACCGTCTTTTGAGAGGCCCTTGAAGAAAATATCTTTAAATGATAAATTTAAATTTTTATTTCTTGAACTAAAATAATTCATATTTTTCTTTTATATATTAAAAAAGCGATAATAATAACAAAACATAAACTGTACCAAGTTAACGCATATTGTAAATGATTATTGGGTAGTTTAATTTTTTCAGGCTTTTTTAAATTATAATTATTTAACAGATTTGAATTGTTTTCTGCAATTAATGGAAATAGCTCTTTTTTAAAATTCAATTCTAACATTTTCATATCGAGAAAAAAAATCAAATTATTTGAATTTTCAGGGGTAAAAATATTTTTTCTTTTTGGTTTTAATAAAATGGCATTAAATTCTACTTTAGAATTCATTTCTTTATTTTTTAGTAAAAATTTTTTTTCTATCCAGCCTACTCTCGATAACAAAACAGAACTTTCAGTTTCAATTGGAAGATAAACATCATATCCATATTGTCCTCTGCTGCCAAGTGTATATACAAAGATAGGATGGGATATTATTTTTCCTTTAATTTTAACTTTTGAATATAGTTGCGCATTAATATTAAAATCATTTGGTTTTTTTTTATAAGATTTTGATATTTCACTAATCAATTCATTCTTCCACTGAAGTCGATAAACTTGCCAAGATCCTAATGAAAAAAGAACTAATATTATAAAAAAAGTAAATAAATTAAAAAGTTTTGACTTCAGAATATCTTAGCTGCCCCAAATGTATATTGCTGCAAATAAGAATAGCCATACTACATCGACAAAATGCCAATACCAAGCTGCCGCTTCAAAGCCAAAATGATGCTCAGGTTTATAGTGCCCAGCTCTAGCTCTAAATAAACATACTAGTAAAAACAATGTGCCTACTAAAACATGGAAACCATGAAAACCAGTTGCCATATAAAAAGTAGCTCCGTAAATACCTGATGATATTTTAAAGGTAGCATGCATATATTCATAAGCTTGAAATAACGTGAAAATTGCTCCAAGAATAACAGTTAAAATTAATCCCTGGATTAAACTTTTTCTATCATTTTCGAGCAATGCATGGTGTGCCCATGTTACTGTCGTGCCTGATAATAATAAAATTAAAGTATTGATTAAAGGAATATGCCAAGGATCCAATGTTTCAATTCCTTTAGGAGGCCAAACAGATCCTCCCACAGCATCTGGATATAAGCTAGCATCAAAATATGCCCAAAACCAAGCAACAAAAAACATGACTTCTGAAATAATAAATAATACCATTCCATATCTCATCCCAATTTGAACAACGGGGGTATGGTCTCCTTTGTGTTCAGCTTCATTTATCACATCTCTAAACCACATAAACATTCCATAAAGGGTTACCCCTGAACCAATGAATACCATCCATAAACTTTTAGTTTTAAAATAATAAACCGCTCCAACAGCTAAAATTA